>NZ_JAWOTD010000013.1:0-130289 GCF_033338715.1 Vibrio sp. Vb1337
AGATCATTCAACGAGAAAGCTATGACCGAAACCTTCCAACATATTTCCGTGTTATTAAATGAATCCATTGATGGCTTAGCTATCAAACCAGACGGCGTCTATATTGATGGAACATTTGGCCGTGGCGGTCACAGCCGGACAATTCTATCTAAACTCGGTGAAAATGGCCGACTGTACAGTATCGACCGTGACCCTCAAGCGATCGCTGAGGCAGGCAAAATCAATGACCCTCGCTTCACCATTATTCATGGTCCATTTTCTGGTATTGCTGAGTATGCTGAAGAGTATGGACTAGTTGGAAAAGTGGATGGTGTTCTGCTGGATTTAGGCGTTTCTTCTCCTCAGTTAGACGACGCAGAGCGTGGCTTTAGCTTTATGAAAGATGGTCCGTTAGATATGCGTATGGACCCGACATCAGGTATTCCAGTATCTCAATGGTTGATGGAAGCAGACCTCGATGATATCACTTGGGTCATTCGCGAGTTCGGGGAAGATAAACATGCGCGCCGTATTGCAAAAGCGATTGTTGCCTACCGTGAAGATGAAGAAAATGAGCCAATGGTTCGCACTGGTCAGCTGGCAAAATTGATTTCAGATGCCGCACCGAAAAGTTTTAAAGAGAAAAAACACCCTGCGACTCGTGCTTTCCAGGCTTTTCGTATTTACATCAACAGTGAGTTAGAAGAAATTGATACGGCACTTAAAGGCGCGGCGAGCATTCTGGCTCCTGAAGGCCGTTTATCTGTGATTAGCTTCCACTCTCTGGAAGACCGTATGGTCAAACGTTTTATCCGTAAAGAGAGCAAAGGGCCTGAAGTGCCACACGGTATTCCAATGACGGAAGAGCAAATTCGTGCTCTTGGTAGTGCGAATATGAAAGCGGTGAGCAAAGCGATTAAGCCAAGCAAACAAGAAATTGAAATGAACCCTCGCTCGCGCAGCTCTGTGTTAAGAATTGCGGAAAAGCTTTAATTATTATGACGAAATCCACTCCTAATCTTGCTAAGTTGATTGCAACAGATCTCCTCACTGTTGGTCGCTGGCCATTACTGTTGTTGCTATTGATCGTGGCATCGGCAATGGGAGTGGTATTTGCTACCCACCATGCGCGTCAAGCGATTACCGAGAAAGACCATACGTTGGTTGAACGAGAACGATTAGATAGCGAATGGCGTAACTTAATGTTGGAAGAAACTGCCCTCGCGGAACACAGTCGTGTTCAAGACCTTGCCAAAAAAGAACTTGAAATGAAACGACCTGATGGCGATAAAGAAGTGGTTGTCACGCTCAAATGATTAGAAAAAAATCCAACACGAAACAAGCCAATAAGCGTAAACCTGTAGCAAAAGAGAAAGCGGCTACGGGGGATAAGAAAACCGATAACAAAGCAGTGAAAGTGGCGGTCGAAGAATCTTTCTTGATTCGTTGGCGCTTCCATCTATTACTGTTTTTTGTTTTTTGTGCATTTGCCCTTTTGGTGGCACGCGTAGCCTACATCCAAATCATTGAGCCAGATAACCTGATTAAACAAGGTGACCTACGTTCGGTTCGTGTTAAATCCATTCCTTCTGCTCGCGGTATTATTTCGGATCGAAATGGTGAGCCGCTTGCTGTCAGTGTACCGGTTGAGGCGGTTTGGGCAGATCCTGCCACGATATTTAAAGAAAACGCGTTAAGCCAGACCAAAAGTTGGCATGCATTAGCGGATGTTCTTGGTATTGACCGACAAGGGTTAATAGACAAAATCAAGCGCAATGAAAAACGCCGCTTTATCTACTTGCAGCGCCAGGTCAGTCCGGCCATGGCGAACTATATTCGTGAGTTAAAGCTGCCAGGTGTTGGCCTTAAGTCGGAATCTCGTCGTTATTATCCTGCAGGTGAGGTTAGTGCTCACTTAGTCGGTGTGACAGGCATTGACGGGCATGGCCTAGAAGGTGTGGAGCGTAGCTACGATGAGTGGCTCACTGGCGCGGCGGGTAAGAAAACTATTCGTAAAGACCGTTATGGTCGTGTTGTGGAAAACATTGCTTGGCAAGACAAGCAAGAAGGTAAATCACTTCAGTTAACTATCGATCAGCGTCTACAGGCGATTGCGTATCGTGCGATTAAGCAAGCCGTTGCGGACCACCGCGCCACTTCAGGTTCTGTTGTCATGTTGGATGTAAAAACGGGCGCCGTATTGGCCATGGTTAATGCTCCTTCTTACAACCCTAACAATCGTAGCGATTGGCAAAGCTATCAAATGCGTAACCGAGTGATCACGGACTCAATGGAGCCCGGTTCGACCATTAAGCCTTTCGTTATTTTAGCCGCCTTAGAAAATGGGATAGCCGATAAAGATACCATCGTAGATACCGGTAATGGTGTCCTACGTTTAGGTGGTAGTCGAGTCAGAGATGTCTCTCGCGTAGGCAAAGCGAGCTTGACCACGATCCTTAAAAAGTCGAGTAATATCGGTGTGACGAAGCTAGCAATGCAAATGCCGGTAGAGGCGCTTCTTGGGCTGTACAGTTCAGTGGGTTTTGGTGAGCTTTCTGGCCTAAACCTAGTTGGGGAAGTGACGGGTATTTTTCCTACACGAACTCGTTGGTCGCCAATTGAGCGCGCCACGATTGCGTTTGGTTACGGTCTATCAATTACACCAATCCAGCTAGCCCATGCTTATGCGACGCTTGGAAACCTTGGCAAATACGAGCCTATTCATATTATTGAAAGCAATGATCATGACATGTCACGTCAAGTGGTGAGTGCGAAGTATGCGCGTCAAGTATTAGACATGTTGGAAACCGTAACTCAAAAAGGGGGCTCGGCTCGCAGAGCGGCAGTTCCTGGTTATCGAGTGGGAGCGAAAACGGGTACATCACGTAAAGCTTCTGCTGGTGGGTACAGCGATGAGTACATCACCTACACGGCTGGGCTTGCTCCGGTTAGCGATCCGCGAATTGCTTTAGTAGTGATCGTAAATGAGCCTCAAGGCGATGACTATTATGGTGGTTCGGTAGCGTCTCCTGTCTTCTCTGAAATCATGAAAGGCGCGCTACAAATACTCAATGTTGCACCTGACGAAAACAAATTCCAACAGTAAGCCCTGTGGTTTACTGAGCAAACAAAATTAAGAAAACCTGAGCCAAAGCTCGGAGAACAAATATGACTAAAGCCATCAGTATGGACGTGCTGCTTTCCCCTTGGGTGGATTGCCCTAGCTTATCGTCCGTTCTTGTTTCTGAATTGGAGCTCGACAGCCGAAGAGTTCAACCTGGAACCACGTTTGTAGCAGTGATTGGCCATGTTGTGGATGGGCGTAAATTCATTGCCTCTGCAATTGAGCAAGGTGCAAATGCAGCCCTGGCGCAAGCCTGCGATGTCAAAACACATGGTACGGTGGAAATCATTGATGATGTTCCTGTCATTTACATTGATAGGTTGGACCGACGTTTATCCGCAATTGCTGGAAAGCTCTATGCTTACCCTGATATGGATTTGATTGGTGTCACCGGCACCAACGGCAAAACCACCATTACCCAGTTAATAGCGCAATGGCTAGAACTGCTTGACCATAAAGCGGCGGTAATGGGAACAACAGGAAATGGCTTCCTCAATAACTTGCAACAAGCTGCGAATACAACGGGGAATGCCGTTGAAATTCAGAAAACGCTCTCCTCTCTCGCAAATCAACAAGCCACATACACCGCGCTAGAAGTATCTTCCCATGGCCTGACGCAAGGTCGTGTCAAAGCACTATCATTTGCGGCGGGCGTGTTTACTAACTTAAGTCGTGACCACTTAGATTATCATGGCACGATGGAAGAGTATGCCAATGCAAAGCTTGGGTTGTTCACGCAACACCAATGTGAACGTGCCATTATCAATGCTGATGATGAAGTAGGTCATCAATGGGCGTCGCAGTTAAGTAATGCGGTCGCTGTTTCGCTCAAGCCGAACACTGAATTTGAAAGCGCAATTTGGGCGACGGAAGTCAGTTACGCGGAGTCAGGGATTACTATTAAGTTCGATGGTAAGTTTGGCTCAGGTAAATTGCACGCGCCATTGATTGGTGAGTTTAATGCAACCAACTTAATGCTCGCTTTTGCGACCTTATTAAGCTTAGGTAAAGAGAAACAAGCGTTACTCGAAACCGCAGGTCAACTGCAACCTGTACTCGGCCGAATGGAGTTATTCCAAACTGAGGATCGTGCCAAAGTCGTGGTCGATTATGCCCATACTCCTGATGCTTTAGAAAAAGCGCTGCAAGCTTTACGAGTTCATTGTGAAGGCCAGCTGTGGGCTATTTTTGGCTGTGGTGGCGATCGCGATGCAGGTAAGCGCCCAATGATGGCGGAAATTGCAGAGCGTCTAGGCGACAGAGTGGTGTTGACTGACGATAACCCACGCAGCGAAGACCCGGTTCAGATTGTGAAAGACATGTTAGCTGGGCTGTCAAAACCTGCTGAAGCGATTGTTCAGCATGACCGCTTCAAAGCACTGTCTTATGCCATTGAAAATGCTTCGCCAAACGACATTATCTTGTTAGCAGGGAAGGGCCATGAAGATTATCAGATTCGTAATGGCGAAACGATTCATTACTCCGACCGCGAGTCCGCAATGCAACTTTTAGGATTGACCTCATGATCAAAGTAACGTTATCTCAAATTGCAGACATCACTCGTGGCGAGCGATTCGGCGACGATCTACTTATCGACGCGGTTTCTACTGATACACGAACGATTGATCGTGGGGCTCTATTTGTCGCGTTAGTAGGGGAGCGCTTTGACGCGCACAACTTTTGCCAACAAGCGGTAGATGCAGGTGCCGGTGCTTTACTCGTAGAAAAACGCTTAGATGTGAATGTGCCGCAAATTGTGGTGTCGGATACCAAACTTGCATTGGGTGAGTTTGCTTCTTGGGTGCATCAAGCATGCAAAACACCTACCGTTGCCATCACCGGAAGTTGCGGTAAAACGACCGTAAAAGAAATGGTTGCGAGTATCCTGCAATTGAAAGGCAAAGTGTTATTCACTGCGGGTAACTTCAATAATGATATTGGTGTTCCGTTGACATTATTGCGCTCACAGCAGGATGATGATTATGCCGTGATTGAGCTTGGTGCTAACCATATAGGTGAAATTGCTTACACGACTCAGTTAGTAAAACCAGATATCGCGTTAGTGAACAATGTAGCCGCCGCTCACCTTGAAGGCTTTGGTTCTATTGATGGCGTGAAACAAGCCAAAGGTGAAATCTACCAAGGCCTTTCAGCTGGTGGTATTGCGATTGTTAACCTAGACAGCAATGGTGAAGCCAAGTGGGATGAAGTGTTAGCAGATAAGAAAGTCATTACTTTTTCACAAAGTAATACTGATGCAGACTTCTTCGCTTCTAACATCGTATTGAACGCCGCAGGTGAAGCAAGCTTTGACTTACATATCGCAGCAAGCTCACAAGAAATTGAACTGTCTCTGGGTATTATAGGTCAACACAACGTTGCGAATGCGATCGCTGCTTCTATTATTGCGTTACAAATGGGCGCCACATTAGAAGAGGTTCGTGCTGGCCTTAAACATTTGAACAAAGTGAAAGGTCGCGTCGAGGTTGAAGCGCTGAGCGAAAAGATAAAATTGATTGACGACAGCTACAACGCGAGCGTGCCAGCCATGAAAGCGGCAGTTGATTTATTGGCCGCTTTCCCAGGTCAACGTTGGCTGATTTTAGGTAATATGGCGGAATTGGGCGAGGAAAGTCTTGCACTTCATCGTCAAGTCGGGGAACATGCTGCCCCACAAAAATTTGAACATGTTCTCACATATGGTGCAGACGCCAAGGTGATCAGTGATCTTTGCCAAGGCATTCATTTTGAGACGCACCAAGAGATGATTGAATACATCAAGCAGCATCTAGACCAAGCCGTTCCTGAAAGCCATACGATGTTGGTGAAAGGAGCGAACGGTGCACGTATGTTTGAAGTCGCTGCTGCTTTGAAGGAGTATTATTAATGATTATTTGGCTTGCCGAGCTGCTACAGCCATACCTGTCTTTTTTCCGATTGTTTGAATACTTGTCTTTTCGAGCAATCCTAAGCGTATTAACCGCTCTAGGTCTGTCATTATGGATGGGACCAATCATGATCAAGCGTTTGCAAATGCTGCAAATTGGTCAGGTAGTGCGTAATGAAGGTCCGGAATCTCACTTTAGTAAGCGTGGTACCCCAACAATGGGCGGTATCATGATCTTAGCGGCCATCTCAATCACGATTTTGCTATGGACAGACTTATCCAACCCTTACGTATGGGCGGTACTGACAGTCTTACTTGGCTACGGTGCGGTCGGATTTGTTGATGATTATCGTAAAGTGGTACGCAAAAATACCGATGGCTTGATCGCGCGTTGGAAGTACTTCTGGCAGTCGTTGATCGCGTTTGTCGTCGCTTTCGCATTGTATGCTTACGGTAAAGACACAGCAGCAACTCAGCTAGTGGTGCCATTCTTTAAAGACATCATGCCGCAGCTTGGTTTGATGTATATCATTTTGACTTACTTTGTCATTGTAGGTACAAGTAACGCGGTTAACCTGACTGATGGTCTAGACGGTTTGGCAATCATGCCAACGGTTCTTGTTGCAGCAGGCTTCGCGGTTATTGCATGGGCGACCGGTAACGTTAACTTCTCTGAATACCTTCATATACCATACTTACCACATGCTTCTGAGTTAGTTGTCGTATGTACAGCAATCGTAGGTGCAGGCCTTGGTTTCTTGTGGTTTAACACTTACCCAGCACAAGTGTTCATGGGCGATGTAGGTTCACTAGCGCTTGGCGGGGCATTGGGCACCATTGCTGTTCTAGTTCGTCAAGAGTTGGTGTTGGTGATCATGGGTGGCGTATTTGTGATGGAAACGCTATCAGTCATCCTACAGGTAGGTTCTTACAAATTACGTGGTCAGCGCATTTTCCGTATGGCACCAATTCACCACCACTACGAATTGAAAGGTTGGCCAGAACCTCGCGTAATCGTGCGCTTCTGGATTATTTCTATGGTTCTTGTTCTGATTGGTCTTGCGACATTGAAAGTGCGTTAATCGCACTTTCCAAGAATAAGATTTACAGTGTGATCAAATATGGAACGTTGGCAAAACATACATAGTGTTGTCGTCGTAGGGCTCGGTATTACCGGGCTCTCTGTCGTTAAACACCTAAGAAAAAATCAGCCACAACTTGTGGTCAAAGTCATTGATACTCGTGTAAACCCTCCAGGTGCAGAGCGCTTGCCGGAAAGTGTTCAACTGCATAGTGGTGGTTGGAATACAGACTGGCTTTCTGACGCGGATCTTATCGTGACCAACCCTGGTATTGCGCTAGCGACACCAGAGATCCAAGCCGTATTAGCAAAAGGTACGGCAGTAGTAGGTGATATCGAGTTATTCGCTTGGGCGGTGCAGAAACCGGTGATTGCGATTACGGGCTCAAACGGTAAGAGCACAGTAACCGACCTCACAGGTGTGATGGCTGAGGCTGCAGGTTTGGATGTTGGCGTTGGTGGTAACATCGGTGTGCCTGCACTGGATTTGTTAGAACAAGACGCAGACCTATATGTACTCGAACTCTCGAGCTTCCAGTTAGAAACGACGTCAAGCTTAAAGCTCAAAGCCGCTGCGTTTCTGAATCTTTCTGAAGATCATATGGATCGTTATCAAGGCATGTTTGACTATCGACAAGCTAAGTTGCGTATTTTTAACCATGCTGCTCTTGCAGTCGTGAACCGTGATGATCAAGAAACCTTCCCAGACGCAGAGATGCCATTGGTGACATTTGGCAGCGACAATCAGGACTTTGGTCTCGAGGTGGATGGCAACCGTACTTGGCTGCTCGATCACGGTCAACGAGTTGTCGCAAGTGATGAGCTTAAGTTGGTTGGTAAGCACAACTTATCTAACGCTCTGGTTGCTTTAGCGCTATTAAAAGCTGCGGACGTAAACTATCACAACGCATTGAATGCACTTAAAAATTACACGGGACTGACACACCGATGCCAGGTGGTTGCGGATAATCAAGGCGTTAAATGGGTGAATGACTCTAAAGCAACTAATATTGCCAGCACTATGGCTGCGCTATCTGGTTTGGAATCGACAGGCAAGCTCTACTTACTCGTTGGTGGTGTTGGCAAAGGCGCTGACTTCTCGCCATTAAAACCGATCTTCGCGACGCTTAACTTGCAACTGTGTTGCTTTGGCGCTGATGGCGATGAATTTATGCCACTGCATGAATCTGCAATACGTTTCGACACTATGGAAGATGTGATTCAACAAGTATCTTCGCAGTTAAAACCAGGTGATATGGTGATGCTGTCTCCTGCATGTGCTAGCTTTGATCAATTCGACAACTTTATGGCAAGAGGTGATGCTTTCGCTGCTCTTGCTCAGAAATATGCATAATTAAAGGTTACACACTTCGTGGGTTTAGGTAACGTTAAACGCAGTATTGGCAATTGGCTCAAGCATCCAGCCCCAGAGGCGATGTTTGATCGTCAGTTAGTGTGGATTGCACTGGGTTTGATGTTGACTGGTTTGGTCATGGTAACCTCTGCATCATTTCCAATCAGCTCTCGATTAACGGAACAGCCGTTCCACTTTATGTTTCGTCATGCGACGTTTCTCGTGCTGGCGTTAGGGACCTCCGCTGTTATTTTGCAAGTGCCTTTGCAAGAGTGGTTTAAGAAGAGCCATTACTTACTTTGGGCTTCTTTCGCACTGTTGATCATCGTGCTTTTGGCGGGTAAGTCGGTTAATGGTGCGTCTCGTTGGATTCCCCTCGGGCTGTTTAACCTTCAGCCAGCGGAGGTCGCGAAGCTATCGCTGTTTATCTTCATGTCTGGTTACTTAGTTCGAAAGCAAGACGAAGTACGACAAACGTTCTTTGGTGGCTTTATGAAGCCAATCATGGTGTTTGCCTTCTTCGCAGTATTACTACTTGGTCAGCCAGACTTGGGGACGGTGGTCGTGATGCTGGTCACGCTGTTTGGCATGCTTTTTATCGCAGGTGCAAAACTAACCCAGTTTCTCGCCTTGATGGTGGCAGGTATCGGTGCTGTCGTTGGTTTGATTCTCGTCGAGCCATACCGTATGCGACGTGTAACCTCCTTCCTTGACCCGTGGGAAGACCCGTTTGGTAGTGGCTATCAGTTGACTCAGTCTTTGATGGCGTTTGGTCGTGGTGAATGGTTCGGACAAGGTCTC
Organism: Vibrio sp. Vb1337; assembly: GCF_033338715.1. Lineage (NCBI taxonomy): Bacteria > Pseudomonadati > Pseudomonadota > Gammaproteobacteria > Vibrionales > Vibrionaceae > Vibrio > Vibrio sp. Vb1337. The sequence continues at coordinate 9,227 of NZ_JAWOTD010000013.1, forward strand.
GGTAATTCAATTCAAAAACTGGAATATCTACCGGAAGCGCATACCGACTTTGTGTTTGCCGTACTTGCTGAAGAGCTTGGTTTCGTAGGCGTAGTGCTGGTCTTAATGCTGATTTTTAGCTTGGTGCTAAAAGCGGTTTACATCGGCAAGCGTGCATTTGAAGAAGGCGAAATGTTCGGAGGTTATCTGGCTTTCGGAATTGGTATTTGGTTTGCGTTTCAAACCTTGGTTAATGTTGGAGCTGCCGCCGGTATTGTTCCAACTAAAGGTTTAACACTTCCACTCATCAGTTATGGTGGTTCTAGTCTAATAATTATGTCCGTCGCAGTGTCCATACTACTGCGTATCGATTACGAATGCCGCTTGAAACGCGAGCAACAACAATCAGAACAACAAGCTAATGAAACAAAATAAACGTTTGATGGTGATGGCTGGTGGTACTGGCGGTCACGTATTCCCAGGTTTGGCGGTAGCAAAACAGCTTCAAGAACAAGGTTGGGAGATCCGTTGGCTAGGTACGGCGGATCGAATGGAAGCGGATTTGGTGCCAAAACATGGCATTGAAATCGACTTTATCAAAGTGAAAGGGTTACGAGGTCAAGGCGTTAAACGTCTTCTTGCAGCACCATTTCAAATTATCAATGCCATTATGCAGGCTCGTGCTCACATGAAACGCTGGCAGCCAGACGCAGTGCTTGGTATGGGCGGTTATGTTAGCGGCCCGGGTGGTATTGCCGCTTGGATGAGTGGCATTCCTGTTGTTCTGCATGAACAAAATGCAGTAGCAGGTTTAACGAACCAATGGTTATCGAAAATCGCTAAGAAGGTTTTTCAGGCTTTCCCAGGCGCTTTTCCAAATGCCGAAGTGGTTGGGAACCCAGTTCGTGAAGACGTGACTCAATTAGCAGCGCCAACTGAGCGCATGCAAGAGCGCCAAGGTCCAATTCGCATTTTGGTGATGGGTGGCAGCCAAGGCGCACGTATTCTTAACCAAACTCTGCCAGAAGTGATGTCGAAATTGGGCGAAGATTACTGTATTCGTCATCAAGCGGGTAAAGGTGCCGCCGAAGAAGTGAATGCAGCATACCAAGCTAATGGTGTGGTAAATGCAGAAGTAATGGAATTCATTGATGACGTGGCAGAAGCTTACGCATGGGCTGACCTTTTAGTTTGTCGCTCTGGAGCGTTAACCGTATCTGAAGTCTCGGCGGCAGGTGTAGGCGCTATTTTTGTTCCATTCATGCACAAAGACCGCCAGCAAGCACTTAATGCAGACCACTTGGTGGATTGCGGCGCGGCGAAAATGATTGAACAACCAGATTTAACCGTTGAGTCTCTGACTCAGCAGATCCAACAATTGGATCGCCAAGCTTTACTTACAATGGCTGAGCAAGCGCGTGGCGCTGCAAAATTGAATGCTGACCGAGTTGTCGCACAAGCCATTGTCGCTTTGACCGAAAAGCGTTAACCGAATTATTGAGAATAGAATTGATGACAATCCAACATACACAAGACTTAGCTCAGATTCGCGCAATGGTGCCAGAGATGCGCCGCGTGAAATCCATCCACTTCATCGGTATTGGTGGTGCGGGCATGAGCGGCATTGCAGAAGTGCTGTTGAACGAAGGCTACCAAATCACAGGTTCTGATCTATCAGAGAACGCTGTGACAGAGCGTTTGGTATCAAAAGGTGCGACGGTATTTATCGGTCATCAAGCCAGTAATGTAGAAAAAGCCAGTGTGGTTGTTGTGTCAACGGCGATCAACGAAGAAAACCCAGAAGTGATGGCGGCACGTGAATTACGCATCCCTATTGTACGCCGCGCAGAGATGTTGGCTGAATTGATGCGATTCCGTCACGGTATTGCCGTTGCGGGTACACACGGTAAAACCACGACGACCGCTCTTGTTACTCAAATCTATTCTGAAGCCGGTCTTGATCCAACGTTTGTGAATGGCGGTTTGGTGAAAAGCGCAGGTACAAATGCGCGTCTAGGCTCGAGTCGTATTCTAATTGCAGAGGCAGATGAAAGTGACGCGTCATTCCTGCACTTGCAACCAATGGTGAGCATTGTTACCAATATCGAAGCCGATCATATGGATACCTATGGTGGTGACTTTGAAACCTTAAAGCAAACCTTCATCGATTTCCTTCATAATCTACCGTTTTACGGCCAAGCAATTGTTTGCATTGACGATCCTGTGGTTCGAGAGTTAATCCCACGTATTAGTCGTCAAGTGATAACTTACGGTTTTTCTGAAGATGCCGACGTACGTATTGAAGATTATCGTCAAGAGGGGCAGCAAGGCAAATTTACGGTAGTACGTAAAGGGCGAGCTAACTTAGATATCACGCTGAATATTCCAGGTCGTCACAATGCATTGAATGCGTCTGCTGCGATTGCGGTTGCTACTGAAGATGACATTGAAGACGATGCGATCCTAAAGGCAATGGCTGGTACGCAAGGTACGGGAAGACGTTTTGATCACCTTGGCGAGTTTGATACTGGCAACGGCCATGCAATGCTTGTTGATGATTACGGCCATCATCCAACAGAAGTGGATGTAACCATTAATGCAGCACGCAGTGGTTGGCAAGACAAGCGTTTGGTGATGATTTTCCAACCGCACCGTTATAGCCGTACTCGTGATTTGTACGATGATTTCGCGAATGTGCTTGAACAGGTGGATGTATTGATCATGCTGGATGTTTACGCAGCGGGTGAAAAGCCGATTGCAGGTGCTGATGGGCGCGCTTTATGTCGCACAATTCGCAGCCGAGGCAAGGTAGATCCGATTTTTGTTCCAGAAATCGAGCAATTACCTTCAGTTTTAGCTAACGTTATACAAGACGGCGACCTAATCTTAACGCAAGGTGCGGGTGATATTGGTAAAGTGGCGAAACAGCTGGCAAGTCTTAAATTGAATATAAACAAGATGCTTGGCTGACACATATTGTTGACGCGAAGGACAGATAAAGACTCAGATCTCGATTTTGCGTCAATATCATTGTGATTTATTGCTATCAGTGTTTGATAGTTTACAAGAGCTCAGTATAATCCCAAGGTTAAAGTCAAGACTTTTACCTCTGCGTAATTATATGGGTAAAAAGTACACGACAAAAGTCAGGAAACGAAGACGTTGTTGAATATTGCACTGAATGACGAGCGACCAAATACGGGTAACAACCGTGGTCGCCAAGAAAAAATCTTGGGTGCGTTATTTTTCGTTGTGGTTGTGACTTTAATTAGTTCTGTTTTGTACGCGGCGATCAGTTGGATGTGGGATGACCAAAGGTTACCTCTCTCCAAAATAGTACTTCAGGGGAAACTGGAGTATGTCCAAGCTGACGATGTGCAGGCTGCATTTAGTCGAATTGATCACATCGGTACATTTATGTCCCAGGATATTGATGTATTACAGCAAAGTGTCGAAGCTCTGCCATGGGTAGCGCATGCCGCAATCCGAAAGCAGTGGCCGGATACAGTAAAAGTTTTTTTGACGGAGCATCAACCAGAAGCCATTTGGAATGGCAACGAACTGTTAGATAAAAACGGGTTCGTTTTTGATGGAGATGTTGCTCTGTTGCAAGAAGAAAAAGTGAAGCTGTACGGACCCAAAGATAGCGGGCCGGAAGTCTTACAGACTTACCGTGATTTGAGTCCTAAGTTTCAGCAATTGGGTTTAGCGATATCGTCTCTGGTATTAAACGAGCGACGAGCTTGGCAAATCATCCTTGATAACGGTATTCGATTAGAGCTCGGTAAAGAGTCTCTTCTTGAGCGTATAGAGCGCTTTTTTAAGCTCTATAACAAGCTTGGCAGTGACACGCAAAGAATCAGTTATATCGATCTTAGGTACGATACAGGAGCCGCAGTTGGTTGGTTTCCTGAACAAGAGTTAGAAGAGAGTACAGATGACTAAGGCCGCTGATGACAACATTATTGTTGGTCTTGATATAGGCACTGCAACCGTATCGGCTCTAGTGGGTGAGGTTTTACCAGACGGTCAAATTAATATTATTGGCGCAGGTAGTAGCCCCTCACGCGGCATGGATAAAGGTGGCGTGAATGATTTGGAGTCGGTTGTAAAATCAGTACAACGTGCAATTGATCAAGCTGAATTAATGGCAGAGTGCCAGATCAGCCGAGTCTTCATTTCGTTGTCTGGTAAGCATATCGCAAGCCGAATTGAAAAAGGTATGGGCACGATTTCTGATGAAGAGGTGTCTCAAGAAGACATGGATCGCGCTATCCATACCGCAAAATCGATTAAAATCGGTGATGAACAGCGAATTCTTCATGTGATCCCGCAAGAGTTCACCATTGATTACCAAGAGGGAATCAAAAATCCGCTTGGTTTATCTGGGGTAAGAATGGAAGTGAGTGTCCACCTTATCTCATGCCATAATGACATGGCACGCAACATTATTAAGGCGGTAGAACGCTGCGGCCTTAAAGTAGAACAACTCGTATTTTCTGGGCTTGCTGCTAGCAATGCAGTAATCACCGAGGATGAAAGAGAGCTTGGAGTTTGTGTGGTTGATATTGGCGCCGGCACGATGGATGTGGCCATCTGGACTGGCGGTGCGTTACGTCACACAGAAGTATTTTCGTACGCAGGAAATGCTGTAACCAGTGATATTGCTTTTGCTTTTGGCACGCCAGTGAGCGATGCTGAAGAAATAAAAGTCAAATATGGCTGTGCTTTGAGTGAACTGGTCAGTAAGGATGACACGGTTAATGTACCAAGCGTAGGTGGACGACCATCACGTAGCCTGCAACGTCAAACGTTGTCAGAAGTGATTGAGCCACGCTACTCTGAGCTTATGGGACTGGTTAACCAAACTATCGACTCTGTACAAGCAAAATTGCGCGAAGAGGGTATCAAGCACCATCTGGCTGCGGGAGTTGTACTCACTGGCGGTGCTGCGCAAATGGACGGAGTGGTAGAATGTGCGGAACGCGTATTCCGCAATCAAGTAAGGGTCGGCAAACCGCTCGAAGTCAGCGGATTAACTGACTATGTAAAAGAGCCGTACCATTCTACGGCAGTTGGATTACTTCATTACGCAAGAGACATGCAGTCTAGCGACGATAGCGATTATAATGAACCTAAACGCTCATCTGTAACTGGCTTTTTCGATAAATTGCGTAACTGGATACAAAAAGAGTTTTAACCTGAGTTGCAGGATAAACGGAGACAACACATGTTTGAACCGATGATGGAAATGTCTGACGATGCAGTAATCAAGGTCGTTGGGGTTGGTGGCGGCGGTGGTAACGCCGTTGAACACATGGTGCGTGAATCCATCGAAGGTGTGGAATTCATCAGCGTCAACACTGATGCGCAAGCACTTCGTAAGACAAGCGTTGGCAATGTTATTCAGATCGGTGGTGATATCACTAAAGGTCTGGGTGCAGGTGCTAATCCACAGGTTGGCCGTGACGCAGCTCTCGAAGACAGAGATCGAATTAAAGATTCCCTGACTGGCGCCGATATGGTGTTTATCGCAGCTGGTATGGGTGGCGGTACCGGTACTGGTGCAGCGCCTGTTATTGCTGAAGTGGCTAAAGAGCTTGGCATTCTAACAGTAGCGGTAGTAACTAAACCGTTTAGTTTTGAAGGTAAAAAGCGTTTGGCATTTGCTGAGCAAGGTATCGATGAGCTGTCTAAGCATGTTGACTCTTTGATCACGATTCCAAACGAAAAGCTACTTAAAGTACTTGGTCGTGGTGTAACACTACTAGAAGCTTTTGCAAGCGCTAACGATGTTCTTAAGAATGCCGTTCAAGGTATTGCTGAGCTAATTACTCGCCCTGGCATGATCAACGTCGACTTTGCGGACGTAAGAACTGTAATGTCTGAAATGGGTCACGCAATGATGGGTAGCGGCATCGCCAAAGGTGAAGACCGTGCTGAAGAAGCGGCTGAAATGGCAATTTCTAGCCCACTTCTGGAAGACATCGATCTAGCGGGCGCTCGTGGTGTTCTTGTCAATATTACTGCTGGTCTGGATATGCGTCTTGACGAGTTTGAGACGGTTGGTAATACAGTGAAGGCATTCGCTTCTGACAATGCGACTGTTGTTATCGGTACTTCTCTAGACCCTGATATGACTGACGAAATCCGCGTAACAGTTGTAGCGACAGGTATTGGTAATGAGAAAAAGCCAGATATCACGCTAGTTGCGGGTGGTAAAGCTAAAGTGGCACCGACGCCGCAAGCTCAACCACAGCAACAAGCAGCGGCAACGCAAGCTGAAGAAAAACCGGCACAGACCTTGCAAAATAATCAAGTGCAAGAGAAGCCACAGGTAACTCCTCAGCCGACAAACACTGCTCCTTCTTCTCCAGCTTCGTCGAGCCAAAGTTCTGCGGCTCCAAAGCAAGAAAAGGAAAGTGGTTATTTAGATATACCGGCATTTTTGCGTCGTCAGGCTGATTAATCTTTAACCCATAAATTTGACATGGCTCAAAATTATGGTAGCATTCACGGTCGACGTTACAGACGGCCGTGTTTTGTAGCAAATTTTTGAGAGGCAAGCAGATGATCAGACAACGTACTCTGAAAGAAATAGTGAAAACAACTGGTGTGGGTCTCCACTCTGGTCGTAAAGTCACACTTACTCTGCGCCCGGCTGCTGCAAATACAGGTATCATTTACCGTCGTACAGATGTAAATCCACCTGTAGATTTTCCAGCTGATCCAGCTTCGGTTCGTGACACCATGCTTTGTACTGCATTGGTAAACGATGAAGGTGTGCGTATTTCAACTGTTGAGCACTTGAATGCGGCACTTGCTGGTATGGGCATCGATAACATTGTTGTCGAAGTAGACGCACCTGAAATTCCGATCATGGATGGTAGTGCAAGCCCATTTGTATACTTGCTACAACAAGCAGGTATCGAAACGCAAAATGCGCCAAAACGCTTCATCCGCATCAAAAAGCCAGTTCGTTTTGAAGATGGTGATAAATGGGCAGAATTTGTACCATTTAACGGCTTCCGTATGGACTTCGAAATTGAGTTTAATCACCCAGCGATTGAATCAGACGAGCAACGTTTGCTGTTTGATTTCTCGTCAAAAGGCTTTGTTCGTGAGATTTCTCGAGCACGTACGTTTGGCTTTATGCGTGATATCGAATATCTACAATCTCAAAACCTAGTTTTGGGTGGTAGTTTTGACAATGCTATCGTTTTGGATGATTACCGTATTCTTAATGAAGAAGGTCTACGCTTTGAAAATGAGTTTGTGACTCACAAAGTGTTGGATGCGATTGGTGACCTTTACATGTGTGGCCACCCAATCATTGGTGAATTCCGTGCCTTTAAATCTGGCCACGGTTTAAATAACCAACTGTTACGTGCTGTTCTTGCAGATCAGGAAGCGTGGGAGTGGACTACATTCGAAGAAGAAGTCGGCTCACCAGTAGCATTCGCAGAACCAAATATGGTGCTTGCGTAAATACTTGGCATTAGAATTAATAAAAAACCAGGCTTATGCCTGGTTTTTTGCTATTTGGCTTTAATCCTGGATTTATCAATAACATTCAAGCTTTCAGCATATTGAAATAACGTTCACTTACGATCTTCCTTTTCTGCCATATCGGCTAATCGTTTTAAACGCTCTTGAATTTTCGGTGGCGCCATGTCGGCAATCGTCATTAATGACTTTGCTGCAGATTCGGTTAGTGGTGGACGCTTAGGTCTGTCGTCTTGTTGAAAGCGGTTTCGATATAGTGAAGGATTGATCCTCACTTCAACGCTCATCAGCTTGGCAAAGCCTTGAGTACGAAGTTTATTTAGGATCATGAGGCGATCGTAATCGATCTTCATTTTGATCGCGGCACTAGAGACATCGATCAATAGATGGCCGTTACGAACATTCGCTACTCGGCAATGATCGGCCGTCCCCGTGGGTAAGACCTCTTGCAAAGCTTGGTTAAGCTGTAAGATTTCTCCAGCATGTTCTTGAATCTGCTTGAACTGTGACTCAGCAATAACATCTTCAGTCGAGGTTGGACGGTGATCACGCATAGGTAAAATCTAATTTTGTTGAGATATAGCTATTCTAGAGCAGCTTTCTATCAAGGTATAGTTTACATTAACGTCTTTAGATTCAGTTTTACAATGTAGCAAGGTAAAAAGCAAAGTTTGCTCTGGATGGATTACACATATTGCGGTATGCAATATCGGCTAATCAGTCACCACTTTAAGTAAAAACTTCAGAGTGCTTCAAACAAATACGTCTATTTATGGTTGTATCGATTAAAAATCCTTACACTAAGCCACATTGTTTCAAAACTTAGCCTTGAAATATGGATGTTTGAACTCAATATCTTTGATAAATGATTTATCTCAGTATTCTTAGTTCCAAACTGGCAGAGACTGAAGGCATTATGAGTAGATCGGGAACGGTCTGAATAAAGAGAGATTCACGAAAAATGATAACTAAGCTACTGACAAAAGTGATTGGCAGTCGCAACGACCGAACACTGCGCCGCCTTAGAAAAATTGTAAAAGAAATTAATAACTATGAGCCAACATTCGAGGCTCTAAGTGATGAAGAGTTAAAAGCAAAGACGGTTGAATTCCGTGAGCGCCTAGAGAAAGGTGAAACTCTTGATAAACTACTTCCAGAAGCTTTTGCTACGGTTCGTGAAGCATCTAAGCGTGTCTACGGTATGCGCCACTTCGACGTCCAGCTTATCGGCGGTATGGTTCTAAATGCGGGTCAAATCGCTGAAATGCGTACGGGTGAAGGTAAAACGCTGACGGCAACGCTTCCTGCTTACCTAAATGCCCTGGCTGGTAAAGGCGTTCACATTGTAACAGTGAACGATTATCTAGCTAAACGTGATGCAGAGACAAACCGCCCTCTATTTGAATTTTTAGGTATGACTGTTGGCGTAAACGTGCCAAACATGCCTCCTCAAGAGAAAAAAGAAGCGTACCAAGCTGATATCTTGTACGGAACGAACAATGAATTTGGTTTTGATTACCTTCGTGACAATATGGCTTTCCGTAGCGAAGATCGCGTACAACGTGAACGCTTCTTTGCAGTTGTCGATGAGGTGGACTCAATCCTAATTGATGAAGCTCGTACCCCTTTAATCATTTCTGGTCCTGCTGAAGATAGCTCTGAGCTATACACCCGAATCAACCTTTTGATCCCGCATCTTAAAAAGCAAGACAAAGAAGACTCTGAAGAATATCGTGGTGATGGTCACTACACTGTTGATGAGAAATCAAAGCAAGTATACCTCACAGAAACGGGCCAAGAGTACGTTGAAGAACTGTTGGTGAAAAATGGTCTTATGGAAGAGGGTGACACACTTTACTCTCCGACTAACATCAGCATGTTACATCACGTGAATGCCGCTTTGCGTGCTCATGTGTTGTTTGAGCGCAACGTTGATTACATCGTTACTGACGAAGGTGAAGTAGTAATTGTTGATGAACATACTGGTCGTACAATGCCAGGTCGTCGTTGGTCTGAAGGTCTTCACCAAGCAGTAGAAGCGAAAGAAGGCGTTAAGATTCAAAACGAAAACCAAACTTTGGCTTCGATTACCTTCCAGAACTACTTCCGCTTATACGAAAAACTGTCTGGTATGACAGGTACTGCGGATACTGAAGCGTTTGAGTTCCAATCTATTTATGGCTTGGAAACGGTGGTTATCCCAACCAACAAACCAATGATTCGTAACGATATGCCGGATGTGGTGTACCGTACCGAAGCTGAGAAGTTTGCTGCAATCATTGAAGATATCAAAGAGCGCGTTGCGAAAGGTCAGCCAACATTGGTTGGTACAGTATCGATTGAAAAATCAGAACTTCTTTCTAACGCATTGAAGAAAGCGAAGATCAAACACAACGTACTGAATGCGAAATTCCATGAAAAGGAAGCGGAAATTGTTGCTGAAGCGGGTATGCCTGGTGCGGTAACTATCGCGACCAACATGGCCGGTCGTGGTACGGACATTGTGCTTGGCGGTAGTTGGCAATCAAAAGTGGAAGCTTTGGAGAACCCAACTCAAGAACAAATCGATGCGATTAAAGCAGAGTGGAAAGTGGTACATGATCAAGTACTAGATGCTGGTGGTCTACACATCATTGGTACTGAGCGCCACGAATCTCGCCGTATTGATAACCAGCTACGTGGTCGTTCTGGTCGTCAAGGTGATGCGGGTTCATCGCGCTTCTACCTATCTATGGAAGACTCTTTGTTACGTATTTTCACTTCTGATCGTATGGCGAGCCTTATTCAAAGTGGTATGGAAGAAGGTGAAGCTATTGAATCGAAAATGCTTTCTCGCTCAATTGAAAAAGCACAGCGCAAAGTGGAAGGTCGTAACTTTGATATCCGTAAGCAGCTACTAGAATACGATGATGTGGCGAACGATCAGCGTAAGGTTGTCTACGAGCTGCGCGACGAATTGATGAACGTTGAAGACATCAGCGGTATGATCGAGCAAAACCGTGAAGATGTGCTAACAGCGGTTATTGATGAGTACATCCCGCCACAATCACTAGAAGATATGTGGGACGTTGAAGGTCTGCAAGAGCGCTTGAAAGCAGACTTCGATCTTGATGCACCAGTGAAGCAATGGCTTGAAGAAGACGATAAGCTTTACGAAGAGGCGCTACGCGAGAAGATCATCAATCTAGCCGTTGAAGTGTACAAAGAGAAAGAGGAAGTGGTGGGTGCGCAAGTGCTTCGTAACTTCGAGAAATCGGTTATGCTTCAAACTCTGGATACGCTTTGGAAAGAGCACTTGGCAGCAATGGATCACTTGCGTCAGGGTATTCACTTACGCGGCTATGCGCAGAAGAACCCGAAACAGGAATACAAGCGTGAATCGTTTGAACTGTTTGAAGGTCTACTAGAAGCGCTGAAAACTGATGTGATTACTGTTCTATCTCGCGTTCGAGTTCAGCAACAAGAAGAAGTTGAACGTATGGAAGAGCAACGTCGTGCGCAAGCTGAAGAGGCCGCTCGTCGTGCTCAAGCGCAACACGCAGCAGCACAAAACCCTCTTTCTGAAGGTGAAGAATCTGAAGAAGGTTCAAGTCAGCCAATGGTACGTGATGAACGTAAAGTAGGTCGCAATGAGCCTTGCCCTTGTGGTAGTGGTAAGAAGTATAAACAGTGCCACGGCAAGATCGACTAACGTATTAGTCAGATAATTTTTTAAAGAGTCGCCTAGGCGGCTCTTTTTTTAAGCAAATTCTGTGGCTGTCGAATTTCATAAGTTTTGATAGCATCGGATAGTTTTAGAGATGCAAAGACCGTTGAAGTGTAACGGCTTGAGAGTTAGGAACCCCTATGAAAAGAATTCACATAGTCGCGGCTATTATTTTTAACCAAGACAAATCAAAAATTTTTATTACAAAGCGTCCAGACGACAAGCATAAAGGCGGGTTTTGGGAGTTTCCCGGCGGGAAAGTCGAGTCAGGAGAAAGTATTGAACATGCTCTAGCAAGAGAACTTGAAGAAGAAGTAGGAATTGAAGTTACTGAGCAAGCCCTTTTCGAGCATTTGGAATATGACTATCCAGACAAATCACTTAAGTTTGATTTTATTACGGTATCTAAGTTCAGTAATGAGCCTTACGGCCGAGAAGGTCAAGAAGGTCGCTGGGTTGAGATAAGAGAATTGGGTAACTATGCCTTTCCTGAAGCGAACGTGCCTATCTTGGAGCGTGTCGTAAAAGAGTTCGCTTAAGCCTGATGAACTTGCTTGTGGTAACCACGGTATGTTGTTAGTTTAAATAGATTAAGCGAAACGAGAGAACGAGAGCAAACCTCGTTATCCAGAGAAGGAGAGAAAGCGCAATGGTTCGTATTGCAATCGCAGGAGCAGCAGGCCGAATGGGCCGTAATTTGGTTAAAGCTTCACACCTTAACCCAGAGGCGACAGTGAGCGCGGGATCAGAACGACCTGAGTCCTCACTTGTCGGTGTCGATATCGGTGAACTTTGTGGTGAAGGCAAATTCGATGTGTTCTTAACGGATGATCTTGCTAAAGACGTCGATAATTTTGATGTAATCATCGATTTTACTGCCCCAGTAAGTACGTTGGCGAATCTTGAACTGTGTAAGAAGCATGGAAAGAGTATTGTGATTGGGACGACTGGTTTCAGTGATGCAGAGCGTGAACTGATTGACGAAGCCGCTAAGCAAGTGCCTGTTGTTATGGCTCCTAACTACTCTGTTGGTGTGAACCTAGTATTTAAGCTTCTTGAGAAAGCAGCCAAAGTGATGGGCGACTACTGTGATGTTGAGATTGTCGAAGCACATCATCGTCATAAAGTTGATGCTCCTTCTGGTACCGCTATCGGGATGGGCGAAGCCATTGCTGGTGCGATGGGCAACAAGCTGAATGATGTAGCTGTCTATGCGCGAGAAGGTATCACAGGTGAACGTACTAAAGATGAGATCGGCTTTGCTACAATTCGCGCTGGCGATATTGTCGGTGAGCACACAGCCATGTTTGCTGATATCGGGGAACGAGTGGAGATAACGCACAAAGCGACCGATCGTATGACGTTTGCTAATGGCGCCGTCAAGGCCGCTGTTTGGTTGAGTGCCAAACCAGCGGGCTTTTATACCATGACAGATGTTTTGGGATTGAATGAACTCTAAATACATAATTATTCGCCGGCGGTAGCCGGCTTTTTTATATCTATAGAATTAGTTGTAAATGAAATGATTCTAACAGAAAGTATTTTGGTGCTTACTTTTGTTGTTGTTTTGGTTGTTTTGTGGGTGTTTTGGGTTTTGATGTCTAAAAACTAATGTCTTTTTTGTTGGGTGAACGTTTGCGTGAAAAACTCATACTTTTTTGTGAACTCTAAAAAGTTCAAATTTGTAAAATTCATTAAACCTCTATGCCTCTCTATGTAATAGCATGTAAAAGTTATCTTTTTGGGCCTTACTGATTCAAAATGACCTTACTCGCTAGAAATTAATCATTTATTTTTGATTGTAGGTTGACAGGTTTCGAGTCCAACTTTAGAATACCGCCAATTTGTCTGAAATACCTATTTATGTAGATTTTATAGGTAAAGGAAGGCATGTTTGCAGTTTGATTTATTTTTTTTGCATTTTTATTCTGGAGGTTGTCTTGGGTAAATTAGCACTGTTGGTCCTAGAAGATGGGACAGTGTTCCGCGGAGTGTCCATAGGGGCAGATGGTCTTTCCGTTGGTGAAGTCGTTTTTAATACCTCGATGACGGGGTATCAAGAAATCCTCACTGATCCTTCCTATTCTCAGCAAATCGTCACTCTCACTTATCCTCATATTGGCAATACCGGAACCACTTCCGAAGATGAAGAATCCTCTTCCATTCATGCACAAGGCCTTGTGATTCGCGATCTTCCTCTAATCGCTTCTAACTTCCGTAACGAACAATCCCTCTCTGATTATCTTAAGTCTCAAAATATCGTTGGCATCGCTGATATCGATACTCGTAAGCTCACTCGTATCCTGCGTGAAAAAGGTGCTCAAAACGGCTGTATTGTTGCGGGCAACAACCTAGACGAAGCTTTGGCACTAGCGAAAGCAAAAGAATTCCCAGGCTTAAAAGGAATGGACCTTGCGAAAGAAGTTACAACAAAAGAAGCGTATCAATGGAAGCAAGGTTCGTGGACGCTTGAAGGTGGACTTCCAGAGGCGAAAGATGACAGCGAGCTGCCATACCACGTTGTCGCTTACGACTTTGGCGCAAAACGCAACATCTTACGAATGTTGGTTGACCGCGGCTGCCGCTTAACGGTTGTACCTGCAGAAACGTCAGCGGAAGAAGTTCTGGCACTAAATCCAGATGGCGTATTCTTATCGAACGGCCCTGGTGACCCAGAACCATGTACTTACGCGATTGAAGCAACCAAAGTGTTCCTAGAAAAAGGCCTGCCAATTTTTGGTATTTGTCTAGGTCACCAAATTCTGGCGCTAGCATCAGGTGCGCAAACGGTGAAAATGAAGTTTGGTCACCACGGTGCAAACCACCCAGTAAAAGATTTAGAGCGTAACGTTGTGATGATCACTTCGCAAAACCACGGCTTTGCGGCAGATGAAGCAACATTACCGGAAAACTTACGTGCTACTCACGTATCGCTATTTGATGGCTCTTTGCAAGGTATCCACCGCACAGACAAGCCAGCATTTAGCTTCCAAGGTCACCCAGAAGCGAGCCCTGGTCCACATGACGCGGCACCGCTATTTGACCACTTTATCGAACTAATCAAAAAACACAGCGCTTAATTCGGAGTAGTAGATAATGCCAAAACGTACTGACATTCAAAGTATTCTAATTCTTGGTGCTGGTCCGATTGTTATCGGTCAGGCATGTGAGTTTGACTACTCTGGCGCACAAGCGTGTAAAGCTCTTCGCGAAGAAGGCTACCGAGTTATCCTGGTTAACTCTAACCCAGCAACCATCATGACTGACCCAGAGATGGCAGATGCGACTTACATCGAGCCGATTCAGTGGGAAGTTGTACGCAAGATCATCGAGAAAGAACGTCCTGATGCAGTTCTGCCAACTATGGGTGGTCAGACAGCACTTAACTGTGCGTTAGATTTAGAGAAGCACGGCGTTCTCGCAGAGTTTGGCGTAGAGATGATTGGTGCAACGGCTGATGCAATCGACAAAGCGGAAGACCGTTCTCGTTTTGATAAAGCGATGAAGTCTATCGGCCTTGAGTGTCCTCGCGCAGATACAGCGAAGAGCATGGAAGAAGCTTACAAAGTTTTAGATATGGTTGGCTTCCCTTGTATCATTCGTCCATCGTTCACCATGGGTGGCACTGGTGGTGGTATCGCGTACAACAAAGAAGAGTTCGAAGAAATCTGTCGTCGCGGTCTGGACTTATCTCCGACCAACGAACTTCTTATCGATGAGTCACTAATCGGTTGGAAAGAGTACGAAATGGAAGTCGTTCGTGACAAAGCGGACAACTGTATCATCGTATGTTCAATCGAGAACTTTGACCCAATGGGCATCCATACAGGTGACTCAATCACGGTTGCTCCAGCACAAACACTGACTGACAAAGAATACCAGCTTATGCGTAATGCATCGCTAGCCGTTCTACGTGAGATTGGTGTTGAAACAGGTGGTTCAAACGTACAGTTTGGTATCAACCCGAAAGATGGTCGTATGGTCATCATCGAGATGAACCCGCGTGTATCTCGCTCTTCTGCGCTAGCATCAAAAGCAACAGGCTTCCCAATCGCGAAAATTGCCGCGAAACTGGCTGTTGGCTTTACGCTAGACGAACTACAAAACGACATCACAGGTGGTGCAACACCTGCGTCATTTGAACCAACTATCGACTACGTCGTAACTAAGATCCCTCGCTTTAACTTCGAGAAATTTGCTGGTGCAAACGATCGTCTGACAACTCAGATGAAATCGGTTGGTGAGGTAATGGCGATTGGTCGTAACCAACAAGAATCTCTTCACAAAGCACTGCGTGGCCTAGAAGTTGGCGCAACTGGTTTTGATGAGATGGTCGATCTGGAAGCGCCAGATGCACTGACTAAGATTCGTCACGAACTTAAAGAAGCAGGTGCAGAGCGTATCTGGTACATCGCCGATGCATTCCGAGCGGGTATGTCAGTCGACGGTGTGTTCAACTTGACTCAAATCGACCGCTGGTTCCTGGTTCAAATCGAAGAAATTGTAAAACTCGAAGAACAAGTCAAGGCGGGCGGCTACGCAGGTTTGACCAAAGAAGTGCTTCGTCAGATGAAACGCAAAGGCTTCTCTGATGCTCGCTTGTCTAAGTTGCTTGGTGTCGCTGAAAGTGAAATTCGCCGTGCTCGTGAGCAGTTTGATATTCATCCGGTTTACAAACGTGTGGATACATGTGCAGCAGAGTTTTCTTCTGACACGGCTTACATGTACTCATCTTACGATGAAGAATGTGAAGCAAACCCAACAGACAAAGATAAGATCATGGTTCTTGGTGGCGGTCCAAACCGTATCGGCCAAGGTATCGAATTCGATTACTGTTGTGTCCATGCATCACTTGCGCTGCGTGAAGACGGTTACGAAACCATTATGGTTAACTGTAACCCAGAAACGGTATCTACTGACTACGATACGTCTGATCGTCTGTACTTCGAGCCAGTAACTCTGGAAGATGTACTGTCTATCGCTCGCGTTGAAAAACCAAAAGGTGTGATTGTTCAGTACGGTGGTCAAACGCCACTTAAACTGGCTCGTGCTCTAGAAGCGGCTGGTGTGCCAATCATTGGTACTAGCCCAGATGCTATCGACCGTGCGGAAGACCGTGAACGCTTCCAAGCCGCTGTTGACCGTTTAGGTCTACTTCAGCCAGAAAACGCGACAGTAACAACGATGGAGCAAGCGGTTGAGAAATCGAAAGAAATTGGCTTCCCATTAGTTGTTCGTCCATCTTATGTACTCGGTGGTCGTGCGATGGAAATCGTGTACGACGAGCAAGACCTGCGTCGCTACTTCAACGAAGCAGTAAGCGTATCGAACGAGTCTCCAGTTCTGCTAGACCGTTTCTTGGATGATGCAACCGAAGTTGATATTGATGCTATCTGTGACGGTGAACGCGTCGTTATCGGCGGTATCATGGAGCACATCGAACAAGCGGGTGTTCACTCTGGTGACTCTGCATGTTCACTGCCTGCATACACGCTAAGTCAGGAAATTCAAGACAAGATGCGTGAGCAAGTTGAGAAGTTAGCATTCGAACTCGGTGTGCGCGGTTTGATGAACACGCAGTTTGCTGTGAAAGATAACGACGTTTATCTAATTGAAGTGAACCCTCGTGCTGCTCGTACGGTACCATTCGTATCGAAAGCGACAGGCGCTCCTCTAGCGAAAATCGCTGCACGTGTAATGGCGGGTCAATCTCTAGAGTCACAAGGCTTTACTAAAGAGATTATCCCTCCTTACTACTCAGTGAAAGAAGTGGTTCTGCCGTTCAACAAATTCCCTGGTGTTGACCCTCTATTGGGCCCTGAAATGCGCTCAACAGGTGAAGTAATGGGTGTGGGTGCAACGTTCGCAGAAGCTTACGCTAAAGCAGAGCTAGGTTGTGGTGCGGTTTATCCTGAAGGTGGTCGTGCGCTACTGTCTGTACGTGAAGGTGATAAAGAGCGTGTTGTTGACCTAGCTTCTAAGTTAGTGAAACTGGGTTACCAGTTGGATGCGACACACGGTACTGCTGTAATTCTGGGCGAAGCGGGTATTAACCCACGTTTGGTAAACAAAGTACACGAAGGTCGTCCACACATTCTTGACCGCATCAAGAACAACGAATACACCTACATCGTAAACACGGCTGCTGGTCGTCAAGCGATTGAAGATTCGAAAGTTCTACGACGTGGTGCACTGGCAGAAAAAGTGAACTACACAACGACACTGAATGCAGCGTTCGCTACATGTATGTCTCATACTGCAGACGCAAAAGCGTCAGTAACTTCGGTTCAAGAGTTACACGCTAAAGTGAAAGCGAGTCTAGACGCGTAACAGATAAAAATCAGTAAGCTCATTAATCAGGGCTTACATGACAACCTCATTGCCCGCTCATTTGAGCGGGCTTTTTTATATCGAGGTTTTTCTAAAATGAAGAGCATTAAAGTGTGCTAGGAACGATTGGTATGCTTCGCTTTTGAAGATCATCAAGCTAATGATGGCAAGCGATGTACCCAAAGATGAAGAAATAGTACTACCACTTGCTGCAACAAAATTAATGCTGTAGGACTGAGGTATTAAGCCGACCATAACTCTTTAAGCAGATAGGTAATTAGAAAAAGTTAAAATAAGCAGTGTCGAGCTTAAAAACATACTAACTATGGAGTGCTTCGATAGGTTCTTTTTTCTAAGACTAAGTTATAAGTTGATTCTTCAGTATCAAGAGAGTATCCGTTACTTTTTGCAAAAACATCTGCTGCTAGTAGCGAGGGATAAAGAAGAAAAAAACTAGTTACCGATATAGTTAGGAATATCTTACTAGAGCTTTTAAACTCACTTTTAGTTAGGAAATTATTTGATTTTAATGTTTTTACGGACATTCTAGAGCATTCAAATAAGATCAAACTAGAGCCTATAATCAAAATATCAGCCTGATCAAAAGATGAATAACTTTCATTATTATAGATGTTAAGATAAAAGTCTGACAATCCATCAAAACCATATATTAACAGTGATATTGCTGATGCTAATAAAATTATTAAATAAAAAAACACTTGCGTTCGGTCGTAACTCCCTTTTTTCATCGTAACAAACCTCGCTGTATTTCTTGCGAGAAAATCATACTTTGAGTTTTACGTTGAATCTCATTATATTCTTCTTTTGCTCTTCTCTTTGCTTCTATATCTCTTTGCTTTAAGTAAATATCTATAGAGGCTATTAACTTCTGTGTTAAACCTCGTTTATCATTTTCTCTATTCAATAAAAGACCTACAGCCGAGCTTATCAAAATAGCCCCTAATAATGGGCCAGCACTTAAAGTTACAACACTGCCACCCACTGCTGCGGCAAAGTTTACAAATATAGCTGCTGCAGCTGACGATAACCCGATAGTGATTATATCACTAGCTAAAGTACCAAATAGTTTGGCTAAGGTTTGACGGTCATTGAGGAAAAAGTCAATCACTCTGTATGTGGATATTAAGATAATTGTTATTATGCCCCCACTTCTAATGGATTGTAATGCCCCTTCTGGTCCAACAGCGAACTTTGCCACAGTTGGAGTGGGAAGAAATTTTCCTAATCCAGAAAGCTTTGAGTGCATAGCAGGGGAGCCTGTGAGTATGATATGTGGAGCTCCAGAATAATTTTTAACGATAACAGAGCTATTATTTCCGTACAAATAGTTTGATAAGTTGGTTATAAAAACTAAGTCCTGTCCTGTAGCATAATAGTTTGCTGTATTTTCAAACATTCCCTTTATCTTTTCCCAACGTTCTAATTTCGCTTTATCTTTTACATTGTTCTTGACAACGATATCGAAGCTCTCGATAGATAAGATAATGGTTTCTTGATTTCGATGTTGATGATTTGATTTATAAAGTGGGTAGGTGCTTATACTACCACTATTTTTTGAGGATTGATGTCGTGATAAAGGGTAGTTGCTAGTCATGTATTTTCCTCAGATATCGGGCCTTGAGCGCTGACAATGTAAACTCTACATGCTGAACAGATCTTTCATATTCGTCTAGTTTTATATTTAAAGGTAAGCGTTTGATCTCATTATCAGGAATAGATTTGTGACAGTGATTCAATTCTTTCTGACAACTAAATTTTATATAAAAGTTTGGAGTCAAGTTTAAGCATTAATTCTATGAAAATTAGGAATAGATTGGTGTCTTGACTTTCCATTGGTAGTTTTGTGAATAAGTGCTACCGTTTCTTCCTCTTTGATACCTCTTCAAAAAGGAAGTGTAGTGGAAATCACGGTTGAAATTTTGTTGGTCTTATTTTTGGTTGCGACTGCCGCAGGCTTTATTGATGCGATGGCTGGTGGGGGAGGGCTCATTACGCTCCCTGCGCTTTTGGCTGCGGGGTTGAGTCCGACTCAAGCTCTAGCAACCAATAAGTTACAAAGTTCGTTTGGCAGTTTCTCTGCTAGCTGGTATTTCGTGCGTAACGGTATTGTCAGCTTAAAGGAAATGCGTTTTGCGATACTCTGCACTTTTATAGGTGCTGCAATCGGTGCCGAGGCTGTGCAGTTTATTGATGCTAGCGTACTCACCAGTTTGATCCCTGTTCTTTTGATAGCCATTTCCCTCTATTTTTTACTCGCGCCAAGTACGCGAAAAATCGATGGAGAACCAAAGTTATCTGAAGCGATGTTTGCGCTATGCATTGGTGGCGGGATCGGCTTCTATGATGGCTTTTTTGGCCCTGGGACTGGATCTATTTTTACTGTTTGTTTTGTTGCACTAGGTCACTTTTCTTTGGTCGAAGCCACAGCTAGAACCAAAATCCTCAATTTCACGTCAAACATAGCGGCACTACTCTTTTTTATCTTAGCTGGGTTGCCCGTGTGGAAGCTTGGCTTAACTATGGCTGTTGGCGGTTTTCTTGGTGCTCAGTTAGGGGCGAAGGTCGTGGTAAGTAAAGGGCAAAAATGGATTCGTCCTCTAGTTATAGTGATGTCGATGCTTATGGCAACGAAACTTCTTTGGCAACAACATCAGCAATGGATTCTGTCAGTGCTTTAACTCGCTCGCTACGATATGTGCTGTGACGTAAGCAGATATGTATTGGCCGAACTAACTGATCTAGCTCTTCAAAGTCATAGCAGAACTTAGGTGTGATATTAAGTGTCGTTAGGATAGATTTAGGGATTAAAGCGGGAGCCATACCTCCCAAAGCCAGTTGTGCTGCCGCAGTATACGAATCCATTTCCATCAAAGGTTCGATTCCGTGTTTGGATAAAATAGCTTGTTGATATGTGTTGGCAGGGTTAGTTAGGTCATTGGTCAAAATAGCTTTAGGTAGTTGTGAAAGTGAATGTCGACTGACAATTGAGAAAGGTTCATCGGCGAGGTGAAGGCTCATTAATCCATGATGAGGTGGTAGATAGCCAGCGCAAAATCCCAATGTAGCTTTGCCTGATTTCACATTCTCAATAATGCGTGGCGTATGATTGGTCGATATTCGTATGTACTGATCATGGGCAAAGTGTTCTGCCATGATCATGCTGAGGTATCCAGCGACTAAGGTTTCAGAGCAGTCTATCTTGATCAAAGAAGTATCTTCTATTTGTTGTTGATCATAGATCTGACCTCTTAACTCATTGAACGTTGGCTCGATCGTGTTGATGAGCGCAAGGCCATCGGAGGTCAGCTTTATGTGCCGACCATTTGGCTCTATTAATTTTTTTCCTAACTTCTTCTCTAGATTTGAAATACGTTTACTCACGGCAGATTGACTAATATAGAGTTGACTGCCCGTGCGGCTCATGGTTTTTTCTTTACTGAGGACAAGTAACGTTTCAATACCTTCAAGCAACATAATGATTAATGAAAGTTAGGAATGGTTGAGATAATTTAGCGAATTGCCCAAGAATTGGCGACTCAAATGAGCATAAATGAGAGGAGCCGACACTTGGTCGACTCCATGATGAGTGATGTTGTTGGTGTTTAACGGTTAATGGCGAAAGTTGGCAGGGATAGATGCCAACGAATCGCACCGAGACGTATAATGAGCGTTGAGGTTACACCAGCGAGTAAAGCCGTTGAGTGGTCATAACCCATGTTTACCGCCATCGTATGGAAGATGCCGCCAATAATACATGCCGTAGCATAGACTTCACTTCTTAATACCATAGGAACTTCGCGAGCCAGCACGTCTCGTATAATGCCACCGCCACAGCCAGTAATAACCCCCATTATCACCGCGACCATCCCAGATGCATTGTAGGCGAGTGCCTTTTCTACTCCTATTCCCACAAACACAGCGAGACCGATGGCATCACAAACGGGTAATACCCACCATGAGAGTCGCTTGGGTCTTCGAATAACAAGCATGGTTAGTAGACACGTAACAAATATCACCCATAAGTAAGTCGTATCTGTTATCCAAAATACGGGAGTGGCACCAAGCGCCATGTCTCGGATTGTTCCGCCACCTATAGCAGTCACACTGCCGAGCACGATAACGCCGAATGGATCCATTTTTAAACGGCCCGCCAGTAATACGCCAGAGATAGCGAAAACAGCGGTACCGAACAAATCGATCATATAAAGCAGCATGGAGTCCATGTTACTTAGTACCTTTAAATAGTGTGAGAAAAAATGGGCGGAAATTGTACGGTATTTGCCACGAAATCGTTAGCGTTTTTGACGAACGCTTTTAAAGTGCTCACACACTTCTTTGATCGCGTTCAATGTGCGTGGTGTCGGACGGTTAATCCAATCAGAGTTTAGGGACCAGATGTGTTTGTTTTTAAGGGCAAGAAGCTCATTACTCCACTCAGCCCACATACCATCGTTACTCATTGCGTGACGAGAAGTAAAAATAACCTCTGGCTGGCGAGTAATGACTTGCTCGATGCTAACTTGAGGATAAGGCGCGCTAGATGCGGCGAAAATGTTCTCACCACCGCAAAAAGTAAAGACTTCACTTGGCCAGTTCTTTCCAGCGACAGTGATGATAGGCTTTTCACTCAACTGATAAAAGTAACTAACTTTCTCGTTCGTGTTGTACTGTTCTTTTAGTGTACTCAGCTGCGTTCTAAAATCTTCAGCGGCCTTTTTTCCTACTTGTGGAGTTTCGCTGTATTGGCTGAGTTGCTCGATATTATTGGCGATATCTTCTAATGAACCTGTAGTGGAGTAATAGATAGGAATACCGAACTGTTTAATTTTCTCCAACTCTTTAGCGGGGTTTCCGGCTGGCCAAGCAATCACTAAGTCCGGTTGAATAGCAATAATGCGCTCTAATTTAATTCCTTGATAATTTGAGACTCTTTCTAGCTGCTTTGCCTGTTCTGGATAATCGCTCATTTCGCTGACAGCAACAAGCTGGTCTCCTAGCCCTGCTGCAAAGGCAATTTCGGTGGCATGTGGAGCTAAACTTATAATGCGTTGAGCGGGTTGAGCGAAGGTCGCTGTCGAAACAAACAGCGTTAATGCGAAGCATAATTTATTCATCATAATCCTTGATAAATTATTCCTAAAAGCAAACTTTGGATTGCGATCCAAGCCAGGACGCGCCAAACGAGCAGCGTATGTATTTGTGAAAGGTGAATCGCCGATGGCGCAATGCGCCCACCGATTTTTGCGCGCTCTGCACGCACACCTTGATAGATAGCAGGGCCGCATAAAGACAGTTGTAGTTTGTGTCCGATAGTACATAACACCCAGCCAGGTCCTGGTAAGGACCAAGATTTCGCTTGCTGTTGTATTCCAGAGAGCACATTACTTGTATTCTTTCCGGCAGCTAAAAGTATGGCAAAGAGACGAAGTGGAATAATATCCAGAGTAGCAACCAGTTGAATCACAGGTTTACCAAACGGCAAATATTGGCGTCGGCTAGGGGACCACACTCGCGCTAATTCTGTTGTGAGTCGATACATTAGCGCACCAATACCACCTGTTAGTGCGTACCAAAATAGTACGCCGATCACGTTGCGGCTGTATCCCATAATCAGGGTTTCTGAGCCAGCTTTACCTATGCCAACGATCGAGAGGTTACCAGTGTCGCGATTAAGATATGGTTGCAGTAATGCTCGACATTGGGCTTTGTCTTCCGAAGAGATACTTGTGACGAGCTGTTTCGTTAACGTTTCGCTGTTGCGCCAGTCTAGCGCAAGGATCAATAGAACCAGTTCATATAAAGGGATTTGCCAAACAAATGGCTTTACTGCAATCAGTAATATCAAGCAAGGAAATAGCATCAAGCCTAATGCAAGACTGCCTGAGATTACACTCTGTGAGTAATTGTGATTATTGTTCACTTTGTTGGCTAGCTGTTCTGCTAGCTTTCGCCATAAAGTGATAGGGTGCGCTGAATGGGGGATTGGCACTAGAAGGTGCAAGATCAGTGCACCCCACATAATGAGGAGCGCACCGTTGGCATAAAATGACTGAAAAACTTCTTCCATGAATGAGTCGTTTACTTAATGAGTTCCAGCATTTTGAATACCATTTCGGAAGAGCTTTTTGCTGCTAGAGGCAGGAACTCATCAAAGCTCATTGGTGATTCTTTATCAGCGACATCAGAGATTGCACGCACAACAACAAACGGAGTGTTGAATTGATGACAAGTTTGAGCGATAGCAGATGCTTCCATTTCTACAGCGATAACTGACGGGAAGTGTTTACGAATAAACTCTTGACGCTCAGCAGTACAAACAAACGCATCGCCAGTACAAATTAGGCCGCGAACCGCATGAGTGTTTTCCATTTGTGCTAGGGCTTTTTCGGCTAAGTCCATTAGCTTGTCATCCGCTTTGAATGCAGCTGGTTGACCGGCCATTTGGCCAATCTCATAACCAAAAGCGGTTACGTCTGCATCGTGATGACGAACTTCTGTAGAGATAACTACATCGCCAAGGTTTAAGCTTGAATCGAAACCGCCAGCAGACCCTGTGTTAATCACAACGTCTGGTTGGTATTCATCAAGAAGGATTGTCGTGCCCACTGCCGCTGCAACTTTACCGATGCCCGATTGTAGTACGACGACTTCAACATCGTTGATTTGACCAGAGAAAAACGTACAACCTGCTTTATTTACAGTTTTGCAGTTTGTAATTGCTTGCTTCAGGATGGTCACTTCTTGTTCCATCGCACCGATGATACCAACTTTCATAACACTCTCTTTAAGTAAATATTTTAGTTGGCCGAGAGTATAGCACTCCCCGTTGGCAGTTTTCTATTTGATGAGCTTTGCTTGAGTGAGCTTTTCTCGTAATTGATCGGCGCGCTTTCTGTTTACGCCAAAGTCAGAGTAGCCCACACGAGATTCTGAGCGCACAATCAGTTGGTCTCCTGCTATTTTTAGTTCGAGGTCATCCACGAAGCGCATGATTTTAGATGTGCACTCGATACGAAGGTAGTTGCTTTCTTTCACCGCGGTTTTCGCGCCTGGCAGTTCAAGCGCAACTTGCTCAATAGCGTCGATGTTCGCTGAATCAACTAAGATGAATGGCGTTAGGTTGTATTTTTCTCGCGAGTCTTGGGTGGAGGCGCAGTTTGGTTTGTCACCACAAGGTGATTGAGAACGATCCGTCATGGTTGTGACGCCTTGGCTACAAGCGGTTAAGCCGAGCAAAGTAATGGAAAGGAGAGCGGCTTTTTTCATTGTATTTACTCTTATAATTTTGCTTCTAATTATATGGATAAAAAAGAAAAAGGATCCAATAATAGGACCCTTTTTGTGAGGTTAACTGAGATTAAACTTCGAGGTAATCGAGAATGCCTTCTGCCGCTTTTCGTCCTTCATCAATTGCGGTTACGACAAGATCAGAACCTCGTACCGCATCGCCACCCGCGAAGATCTTTTCATTGCTGGTCTGGAACTGGAACTCTTGCTTCGCTGGGGCTTTGATACGACCCCATTGATCCAAATCGACATCAAACGGTGCTAACCAGTCCATTTTGTGCGGCTGGAAACCAAACGCCATGATAACAACGTCTGCTGGTAGAACGTGCTCGCTGCCTTCAACGGGCTCTGGACGTCGACGACCTGCTTCATCAGGTTCACCAAGTGCGGTTTTCACCACTTTGACCCCCGAGACTTTGCCTGACGCATCCACTTCCACTCCCAAAGGCTGAAGGTTGAACATGAACTTCACGCCTTCTTCCTTTGCGTTTTTTACCTCGCGACGAGAGCCTGGCATGTTGGCCTCATCACGACGATAAGCACAAACTACGTTGGAGGCACCTTGGCGAATTGAGGTACGAACGCAGTCCATTGCGGTATCACCACCACCCAGTACGACGACTTTCTTTCCTGCCATATCGATAAAGGGTTGGTTACTCTCAAGATCCATGACTTTGTAGGTGTTCGAAACTAAAAATGGCAGCGCGTCATACACACCCGGCGCATCTTCATTATCTAGACCTGCACGCATGTATTTATAGGTGCCAACGCCCAAGAAAACAGCATCGTATTCATCAAGCAGTTCTTGCATTTGCACATCTTTGCCTACTTCCATGTTCATGCGGAACTCGACGCCCATTTCAGTGAACACACGGCGGCGGTTTTCCATCACGCCTTTTTCAAGCTTGAAGGAAGGAATACCGAAGGTCAGAAGGCCTCCAATTTCAGGGTAGCGGTCAAACACGACTGGCTTAACGCCATTGCGCACTAGGATATCCGCGGCAGCCAAGCCTGCTGGGCCAGCTCCAATGATTGCAACCTTTTTGTCGGTCCATTCCACCTTGGACATATCTGGCTTCCAGCCCATTTCAAACGCTTTGTCGGTAATGTACTTTTCTATGTTGCCGATGGTGACGGCACCAAAGTCATCATTAAGCGTGCATGAACCTTCACATAGGCGGTCTTGAGGACAAACGCGCCCACATACTTCCGGTAGGCTATTGGTTTGATGCGATAGTTCAACCGCTTCAAGAATACGACCTTCATTGGCAAGTTTTAACCATTGAGGGATGTAGTTGTGGACTGGGCATTTCCATTCACAATATGGGTTGCCACAATCTAAGCAGCGATCCGCTTGTGCAGTCGCCTGTTGTTTAGTGAACGGTTCATAGATTTCAACGAACTCGATCTTACGAACTTTGATAGGCTTTTTCGCAGGATCTACACGCTGCACATCGATAAATTGATAAACGTTCTGGCTCATGATTCAAACATCCTCCATGATTACTGTGCTTGAACACGCAGCTCTGCGGCACTGCGGCTCTGGTGACCAAGTAGCGTGCGAAGATCTGCCGCTTGTGGTTTCACCAAATAGAACTTTGGAATCCATTCATCAAAGTTCGCCAAAATATTTTCTGCATGACTCGACCCTGTTTCTTCAAGGTGTTCCGCAATTAGGCCACGCAAATGTTCTTGGTGGATGTAAAGATCGGACAATGAGATGGCTTCGACAGACTCAGTATTAACTCGACCTTCAAAGCTTTGGTTCTCATCCAGAACATAGGCAAAGCCTCCAGTCATACCCGCGCCAAAGTTCACACCTGTCGCACCAAGAATGGCAACAATACCGCCAGTCATGTACTCACAAGCGTTATCGCCAGCACCTTCAATGACGGCTATCGTACCTGAGTTTCGTACGCCGAAACGCTCACCTGCTTTACCGGCTGCAAATAGTTTACCGCCGGTCGCGCCGTACAGGCAGGTGTTACCAATGATAGTTGCTTCATTGCATTTAAATGCGGTGCCAAGGTGAGGTTTGATAACCACTTTACCACCCGCCATGCCTTTGCCCACGTAGTCGTTCGCATCGCCCGTGAGGTAAAGCTCTACACCACCTGCGTTCCAAACACCAAAGGACTGACCTGCGGTGCCGTCAAGATAGATTTTGATAGGGGAAGCCGCCAATCCTTGGTTGCCATAGCGTTTTGCTATTTCGCCAGATAAGCGTGCACCAACAGAACGATCAGTGTTGATGACATTGTAGAAGAAACTTGCCGATTGACCGTTTTCGACCGCATGCATGGCATCATCAATGATCTTTTGGTTGAGCTCAGCTTTATCAAACGGTTTGTTTGGCTCTGTCCAAAATAGCGGATGACCCTCAGGTGATACTGGAGCTTCTAGAATATTGGATAGATCCAGCTTGGTCTGTTTCGCTGTAAATCCCTCTACCGCCTCAAGTAAATCGGTACGACCAATCAAGTCCGTCAGCTTTTCAACGCCAAGTTCGGCGAGTAATCCGCGCACTTCGTCTGCCAAGCCGATGAAGTAATTCATCACCATTTCTGGTAGACCTTTGAAGTATTCTTTACGCAGTGTCTCGTCTTGAGTCGCAACCCCAGTTGCACAGTTGTTGAGGTGACAAATTCGTAGGAACTTACAACCCATAGCGACCATCGGCGCAGTACCAAAACCGAAGCTTTCTGCACCTAAAATTGCGGCTTTAACTACGTCTAAACCAGTCTTTAGACCACCGTCTACCTGTAAGCGGATCTTATGACGCAGACCATTAGCAACCAGAGCTTGTTGTGTCTCTGCCAACCCCAACTCCCAAGGGCTACCAGCGTATTTTACCGAAGTTAATGGGCTTGCTGCGGTACCACCGTCGTAACCCGAAATGGTAATAAGATCAGCGTAAGCCTTGGCTACGCCCGTTGCGATGGTGCCGACACCTGGCTCGGAGACGAGTTTTACCGAAACCAGCGCATTTGGGTTGACTTGTTTAAGGTCGAAGATCAGCTGGGCCAAATCTTCAATCGAATAGATATCGTGGTGCGGAGGAGGGGAGATCAGAGTCACGCCTTGTACCGAATAACGCAGTTTTGCGATTTCTGCGGTGACTTTGTGTCCTGGTAGCTGTCCACCTTCACCCGGTTTCGCACCTTGTGCCACCTTGATTTGCAGTACATCCGCATTAGTCAGGTAATGAGGCGTTACACCAAATCGGCCAGAAGCAATCTGTTTGATACGTGAGTTACGCTCAGTACCGAAGCGGCGAGGATCTTCACCGCCTTCACCCGAGTTAGAGTAACCACCAAGACGGTTCATCGCCGTTGCAAGTGCTTCATGCGCTTCTGGGCTAAGTGCGCCAATGGACATTGCCGCAGAGTCAAAGCGTTTGAACAGTTCAGTGCGTGGTTCTATTTGCTCAAGTGGCAGCGGTGAGTCTGATTTTTTCAGCGACATTAAGTCACGCAGCATGGCAACAGGGCGTTGATTTACCTGCTTAGCAAAGCTCTGATAGTCGTTACTTTCGCCAGATTTAACGGCCTGTTGCAGCGTGCCGACAACATCCGGGTTGTACGCATGATACTCACCTCCATGGACGTACTTTAACAAGCCGCCATGATCAATCGATTTGCGTTTCGCCCATGCTTTACGAGATAAGTTTGTAAGATCTTGCTGGAAGTCGTCAAAATTCGCGCCTTCAATTCGAGTTGTGACGCCTTTAAAACACAGATCGACCACATCTTGGCTCAAGCCAACTGCTTCAAACAGTTGTGAGCAGCGGTAAGAGGCGATGGTTGAGATCCCCATTTTCGACATGATCTTGTACAGGCCTTTGTTGATGCCGTATTGGTAGTTTTGCATCACATCGCGGTAGTCTTTCTCTAGTGCTTTATCATCAATCAGTTTACCTAAAGCTTCATAAGCAAGGTATGGGTAAACCGCAGTAGCACCAAAGCCAAGCAAGACAGCAAATTGGTGTGGGTCACGAGCTGTTGCGGTCTCAACAACAATGTTGGCATCACAACGTAAGTTGGCATCGATCAAGCGAGTTTGAACCGCACCGACCGCCATTGCTGCAGGAATTGGCAGCTTGCCTTTGACTAAAGTGCGATCTGAAAGCACGACTAGAACCGTGCCTTCACGCACCACTTGTTCTGCTTGCTCACACAGATCATCAATGGCTTGTTTAAGATCTTTTTGTTGTGGGTCGTAGTTGATATCGAGAATGGTATTACGGTAATGATCGTCACTCAGCTCTAGTAGTTGCTGCATGTCTGAATAGAGCAGTACTGGAGAATCAAAGGTTACACGATGCGCGTGGCCATCGGTTTCACAGAAGACGTTCATCTCCTGGCCGATGCTGGTCGCTAGCGACATGACGTGTTTCTCACGCAGCGGATCGATTGGTGGGTTGGTGACCTGCGCGAACTTCTGACGGAAGTAATCAGTCACCAAGCGCTCTTTCGAAGAAAGAACCGCCATCGGGGTGTCATCACCCATCGAACCGACGGCTTCTTGCCCCATATCACCGAGGACACGCAATACTTGATCGACTTCTTCATTGCTCATGGCAAACTGCTTTTGATAAGTCTTAAGCAAGTCTTCATCAAAGCTGCGCTCACCTACTTGATCTTCAGGTAGCTGAGAGAACGGTGTTAGTTTGCGAACGTTGTTCTCCATCCATTCGCGATAAGGGTGACGAGATTTCAGGTCATTATCGATCTCGCTAGACTGCCAAAGCTTACCTTTACGAGTGTCGATGACGAGCAATTCCCCCGGACCTACACGACCTTTTTTGGCAACTTCATCTGGGGCGTAATTCCAAATCCCTACCTCAGATGCCAGAGTGATCAGCTTGTCTTTGGTAATTACATAACGCGCAGGACGTAGACCGTTTCGGTCTAGGTTACAAGCAGCATAACGACCATCGGACAGTACGATACCTGCTGGGCCATCCCATGGTTCCATGTGTTTGGAGTTGAAATCGTAAAACGCACGCAAATCCGGATCCATATCCGGGTGGTTTTGCCATGCTGGCGGTACGAGCATACGCATGGCACGGAAGATATCCATGCCGCCAGCTAAAAAGAGATCTAGCATATTATCTAAGCTAGACGAGTCTGAGCCTGTCTCGTTCACAAACGGTGCTGCAGTTTGTAGGTCAGGCAGCAGTGGTGACGAGAACTTGTAAGCACGAGCGCGTGCCCATTGTCGGTTACCTTCAATGGTATTGATCTCACCATTATGAGCAAGGTAGCGGAACGGTTGAGCTAATGGCCAACGCGGTTGAGTGTTGGTAGAAAAACGCTGGTGGAACAGACAGATAGCAGATTCCATACGTAGATCGGCAAGATCAAGATAAAAGCGCGGTAAGTCCGCAGGCATGCATAGGCCTTTGTACACCAAAACTTGAGTCGATAAGCTACAGATGTAGAAATCCGGATCTTCGGTGATTTGTTTCTCGATGCGACGGCGTGCGATGTAGAGACGACGTTCAATGTCGCGTTCGCGCCAACCTGCCGGTGCAGAGACAAAGACTTGCTGAATATTTGGAAGCGAGTTGGCCGCAATTGGACCGAGTACTTCTGAATTAGTTGGTACTTCACGCCAACCAGCCACAGTTAGCGTCTCTTGCGCCAGTTCTTTGTTGACGATGTCTTTAGCGAGTTGAGCTTTGACTGGATCTTGGTTGAAGAAAATCATCCCTACGGCGTATTGCTTGCCAAGGTTGAAACCATTTTCTTCGGCAATAAGACGTAAATAGGAATCGGGCTTTTGTAATAGAAGACCACAACCATCACCAGTTTTACCATCGGCGGCGATACCACCACGGTGAGTCATGCGGTCAAGTGCAGAAATTGCTGTACGTACCAGCTTGTGGCTTTGTTCGCCTTCCATATGCGCGATCAAGCCAAATCCACAGTTGTCTTTCTCAAGACTTGGATCATAAAGAGCCATTGCAATTCTCCCTTTGCTTATCCGTCATCCCGACAGATATATCAACACTGCTTACGTTGATATCGATGACTAACTATGCGTCATCTTTATAGCTTTGTGTATAATTATTCAGTAAAAGTTGTGAAATATTTAACATTTTTTGAGTGTTTTATTTTCATCAACTTCACAAGCTATAGCTTATTGTAAAAAAGGTCAAGTTATTAGTGGATCATCACGTGAATATACGATTTACCATTTAATAAGCTAAAATAGTTTAATAATTTCAAATAGATAGAAAATTGATTGTTACAAAAAAGTAACATTTGATTCTGTGGGAGATAAAAAAGACCAGCATAAAATGCTGGTCAAAATAGAAAGATTGGAAGGAATTGTTTTCTTTCTTCACCGATAGCCATCGATATTGCTGATGGCTATTAGGCAATTGAAAGAGAGAAGCATGACTGCTTCGTTAAGCAGAAAGCATCAGTGAATCTGCTTTTGCTTCTAGGTTTGTGCTACCCATTAGATAATCATCGATAGCACGGGCACATTCGCGGCCTTCATTGATACAACGAACCACCAAAGATTGGCCTGTTCGCATATCACCAGCAGCAAATACGCCTTCTTGGTTAGTAGCAAAATCTTGAGTTGCTACGTTACCGCGATCGTCTAGTGCGATATCCAGTTGAGCAAGTACGCCTGTTGGTTCAGGGTGTAGGAAGCCCATCGCTAGAAATGCCATATCACATGGAATCACACGCTCGCTGCCTTCTACTTCTTTGAAGCTTGGGCGCTCGCCTGGTTTTGCATCTTGCCAAACGATATCAGCAAGACGAAGGCCTGTGACTTCACCTTTGTCATTGCCGATGAACTCTTTGGTCAGGATGTTCCAGTGACGATCGACACCTTCTTCATGAGAGGTCGAAGTACGTAGGATCATTGGGTATTGAGGCCAAGGCATATTGGCTGGGCGCTTCTCTGGTGGAATCGGCATGATTTCCACTTGAGTTACGCTTGCTGCGCCGTGACGGTTTGATGTTCCCACACAGTCTGAACCCGTATCACCACCACCGATAACCACAACATGTTTACCCGCAGCGTGAATTTCTTCCGTTTTCAGGTCCATGTTATTGGCGCGACGGTTGTTTTGACCTAGGAATTCCATTGCGAAGTGAACGCCTTTTAGTTCACGACCCGGAACGGGCAAATCACGTGGAACCGTTGAGCCACCGGTTAGTAGAACCACATCGAACTCTTGACGCAATTGCTGAGCATTTACATCAACACCGACGTGTTGGTTTACTTTAAACTCAATGCCAGCTTCTGCCATTAGATTGATCTTGCGATCAATGACTTCCATGCTCAGTTTAAAGTCTGGGATACCAAAACGCAGCAGACCGCCCACTTTCTCGTCTCGCTCGAATACCGTCACAGTATGGCCTGCACTGTTTAGCTGCTCTGCTGCCGCAAGGCCAGCAGGACCTGAACCGATGATCGCAACGGTTTTGCCTGTGCGAGAACGTGGTGTTTTTGGTTTGGCGTACCCTTCACGATACGCCGTTTCTACGATGGTTTTCTCGATGTTACAGATAGTGATTGGGTCTTGGTTGATGCCAAGTACACAAGCACTTTCACACGGAGCAGGGCAAACACGACCAGTGAACTCTGGGAAGTTATTGGTTGAGCTTAGAATGTTCCAAGCTTCTTCCCAGCTATCACGATAAACCGCATCGTTAAACTCTGGGACGATGTTACCGATAGGGCAGCCGTTATGACAAAACGGCACACCACAATCCATACAACGAGAAGCCTGAGTATTGATCTTGTCACCAAACTCCTCGTTTAGAACGAACTCTTTGTTGTTCTTGATGCGTTCAGCTGGGTCGATTTTCTGTGGTAGTTCACGACCATGCTCTAAAAATCCAGTAGGCTTACCCATTATACGGCCTCCACTTGAGTTTCGTTTCCTTGAGACTGTGCTTCAGCTTTACGCTTTTGAAGAACCGCTTTGTAGTCACGCGGCATTACCTTAACCATAGAGGCTAGGCTTGCTTCAAAGTTGTCTAGGAAAGACTGAGCGACTTCACTTCCTGTGAATTGAACATGCTTAGTTAGCATGTCGAGTAATAGATCTCTGTCTTCTTGCTCGATTGGATCTAGGTCTACTAATTCTGGGTTCAGTTTTGACTCAAAGTCACCTGATTTATCCCATACGTAAGCCACGCCGCCACTCATACCTGCGGCAAAGTTACGACCTGTTGAACCAAGGATAATTGCTGCACCGCCAGTCATGTATTCACAACCGTGGTCACCGACGCCTTCTACTACTACTTTCGCGCCTGAGTTACGAACACAGAAACGTTCACCAGCCATACCGCGAATGAAAGACTCACCCGAAGTTGCACCGTAGAAACACACGTTACCAACCACGATGTTGTCTTCCGCGACAATACTTGATTTTGCATCTGGGTAAAGTACTAAGGTACCGCCAGATAAGCCTTTACCCCAGTAGTCGTTCGCGTCGCCTTCTACTTCGAACTTCACGCCCTTAGCGAGGAATGCGCCGAATGACTGACCCGCAGAACCTTTGAACTTCACGTTCATTGGCTGAGGTAGACCGGCATCTTTGTACACTTTCGAGATTTCGTTCGACAACATGGTACCTGCAGAGCGGTCCGTGTTAACGATAGGGAACTCGGCATTCACCGCTTCGCCTTTCTCGAGTGCAGGAATCGCTGCTTGAATCAGCTTACGGTCTAGCACTTCTTCTAAGTTGTGGTTCTGCTGAGCTTGGTTGAATACACTATCAGCTTCACGTGGTTGCTCAACGTGAAGAACAGGAGACAGATCTAGGTTCTTGTATTTCCAGTGAGAAACGTCTTGGCGAATCTTCAGTTTCTGACCTTGACCGACCATCTCATCGATAGTGCGGAAGCCAAGTTCAGCCATGATTTCACGTAGACCTTGTGCCATGTATTGGAAGAAGGTTACGACGTCTTCTACGCGGCCATCAAAGCGCTCGCGAAGTGTCTTGTTTTGAGTCGCGATGCCGACAGGACAGGTGTTCTTATGGCACTTACGCATCATGATACAACCTTCAACCACCAATGCTGCGGTTGCCACGCCCCATTCTTCTGCACCAAGTAGTGTTGCCACTGCAAGGTCACGAGGTGTCTTCATCTGACCATCCGCTTGAACCACGATACGGTTACGCAGACCGTTCTTCAGTAGCGTTTGGTGCGTTTCTGCCAAACCAAGTTCCCAAGGAAGACCAGTATGACGGATTGAAGACATTGGGGATGCACCAGTACCACCGTCAAAACCTGCGATAAGTACAACGTCCGCTTTCGCTTTCGCTACACCAGAAGCGATCGTACCTACGCCAGCTTCCGATACCAGCTTCACGTTTACACGACCCGCGCGGTTCGCATTCTTCAAGTCGTAGATCAGCTGAGCCAAATCTTCGATTGAGTAGATATCGTGGTGTGGCGGTGGCGAGATAAGGCCAACGCCCGGAGTAGAGTGACGTGTTGCACCGATCCAGTCATCTACTTTATCGCCTGGTAGCTGACCACCTTCACCTGGCTTCGCACCTTGAGCCATTTTGATTTGCAGCTCATCAGCGTTAGTTAGGTAGTAAGAGGTTACGCCGAAACGACCAGAAGCCACCTGCTTGATTGCAGAGCGTTCCCAATCGCCGTTCTCTTTGCGCTCGAAACGCATTGGGTCTTCACCACCTTCACCAGAGTTCGATTTCGCGCCAAGACGGTTCATCGCAACAGCTAGTGTGGAGTGTGCTTCGTAAGAAATAGAACCGAATGACATAGCACCCGTCGCGAAGCGTTTCACGATGCTTTCAATTGGCTCGACTTCGTCGATAGAGATAGAACCGGCTGGGTTCTTAATGAACTCAAGTTGGCTACGCAGGGTTACCGCGTTGTCGCCTTGCTTATCTACTGCTGTTGCGTACTGCTTGAACTGATCGTAGTTCTTGTTGCGCGTAGACTCTTGCAGTAGAGAAATGGTTTCTGGGTTGAATAGGTGCTTCTCACCACGCTGTTTCCATTGGTAAACACCACCAACATCCAGCATTTGAATTGGGATTTCGCGTTGTGGGTAACCGATGCGGTGACGAATAAGTACTTCTTTAGCGATATCATCAAGGGTTAGACCTTGGATACGAGAAACTGTACCTGTGAAGTATTTGTCGACCACTGATTTGTGGATGCCCAACGCTTCGAAGATTTGTGCACCGTGGTACGACTGTAGCGTTGAGATACCCATCTTCGAGAAGATCTTCAGAAGACCGCCATTGATCGCTTTACGGTAGTTGTTGAACAGATCGCGAGGGTTCGCTTCTGGATCCAACTTCTTGGTACGTTGAAGTTCAATGATGGTTTCAATCACTAGGTAAGGGTTAACCGCATTCGCACCGTAACCAAGTAGTGTTGCAAAGTGGTGCGTTTCACGCGCGTCACCGGTTTCAACTACGATGTCACACTTCGCGCGTAGACCTTTACGGATCAAGTGGTGGTGCACTGCGCCAACTGCCAGCATTGCTGGGATCGCTGCGTGGTTTGAGTTCACTGCACGGTCAGTTAGTAGGATGATTGAGTAACCATCGATAACCGCGTCTTCTGCGTATTGGCAGATACGTTTTAGTGCACGCTCAAGCTTGCCTTGATCTTCATTAGCTTGGAATACGATATCCAACGTCTTCGCTTGTAGGTGCTCGTTATCGATCGCACGCAGCTTTTCAAGCTCAGAGTTCGCCAGAACAGGCGATTCCAATTCTACTTTCTGACAGTGAAGTGGTGTTTCAGTCAGAAGGTTTTGGTCTTTACCCAAGTAAGTGTTCAGCGACATAACCATACGCTCACGGATCGGGTCGATCGGTGGGTTAGTTACCTGTGCAAACAGCTGCTTGAAGTAGTTTGAAAGATGTTGAGATTGATGAGATAGAACCGCAAGAGGCCAGTCGGCACCCATTGCTGATAATGGCTCTTTTGCGTCATTCGCCATTGGAACGATAATTTCGTTCACTTCTTCAGTGCTCACACCGAAAGCTTGCTGACGATGCAGCAAACGCTCAGGAGAAGGTTGGCTGAACTGGTTGCTCGCATCTGGCAGCTTCTTCAAGCTCAGTAGGTTTTCTTCTACCCACTTCTCGTAAGGCTGCGCTGTTGCGATGGTGTCTTTCACTTCTTCATCAGAGATGATGCGACCTTGCTCTAGGTCTGCAACGAAGATACGACCTGGCTGTAGACGACCACGGAACTCTACGTTTTCTGGTTCAATATCCACAACACCAGATTCAGATGCCATCACTAGGAAGTTATCTTTGGTCACTGTGTAGCGAGAAGGGCGCAAACCGTTACGGTCTAGTGTCGCACCAACTTGAACACCATCAGTAAAACATACTGAAGCAGGACCATCCCATGGTTCCATGATGTTCGCGTGGTACTGATAGAACGCGCGACGTTTAGGATCCATGTTTTTGTTTTCTTGCCATGCTTCCGGGATCATCATCATCAATGCGTGTGGCAGGCTGCGACCAGAAAGAACTAGGAGCTCAAGTGCCATATCGAAGTTAGATGAATCCGAGCTGCCTTCCTGACAGATTGGAAGAAGCATCTCGATTTCAGCCTGAGTAAACAGATCTGATTCTAGGATTGCTTCACGGGCTTTCATCCAGTTCAAGTTACCGCGAACTGTATTGATTTCACCGTTGTGGGCAATGTAACGGAAAGGCTGTGCAAGACGCCATTTCGGGAAGGTGTTGGTAGAGAAACGAGAGTGTACCAGTGCCAGTGCAGTCACCATGGTCGGGTTTTGTAGATCGAGGAAGTACTGAGGTACTTGCTCGGTCGTTAACTGACCTTTGTACACCAATGTCTTGTAAGACATGGAGTTAATGTAGAAGTCGTCACCAATGTTCGAAACGCTTTCTAGGCAAACACGTACAGTGTAGTTACGAAGCACGTACAGTTTGCGTTCTAGCTCTTCAGGTGTGATGCCAGGACCACCAGAGATAAACACATGTTCAAACTGAGGCTCTGTGCTTAGTGGGTCTGCACCGATCATTGAGTTATCGGTTGGCAATACGCGGTAGCCGATAACTTCAAGGTCTAGACGTTGTGCGTTACGTTCTAGAATGTCACGGCATTGCTCGCGTTTGTATTCGTCTTTCGGGAAAAGAACGACACCAACACCATACTTTTCAAACGAAGGCAGTTTAATGCCTAGCTTAACGGCTTCTTCTAATAGGAATTCATGAGGTTTTTGTAGCAAGATACCCGCACCGTCACCGCTGCATGGGTCACAACCTTGACCACCACGGTGTTCCATGCGAGCCAGCATATCCAATGCTTGAGTCACTACTTCATGAGATTTACGGTTTTTAAGGTGAGCAACAAAACCGATACCACAAGCGTCATGCTCCAGTTCCGGAGTGTACAGACCCTGTGGATTTTGCTCTCTATCTACCATAGATACATCCTTCCAGTTCAATGTCGACGCAAAAGTACCGGGCAGCAAATACTACCTAGACTATTGATTACGTCTTGTCCTTTATATTTATTATCGCCACCGATCTAGGTTGACCGGTCTTGATTCCTTTCCGTATCTCGCAGGAAAAGTTTTGCGAGAAAAACAATCCTTGGTGGTATCCCTTTATTTATTATCACTATCTAGTGATTTATATAGGTAGGAGTGGGATAACACCGACAAATCCCGCAGTGTGCTTTGTAATAAAAGTCACAAAAATAACGGGGTTGTGTAAGTATCCTACTATTTTGTCACTTCAGAATGCAATGAAAAAGTCGGCGTTGTGACCCAATTTTTTCGTTTAATTATGCATTTTTAGTTTAACATTTACGCAACATGAACGATTTTTGTCTTTAATTATGCAAGTTTATTGATTTTGACCCGCATGATGGGTGTTTGAATTGATTAATATTGTGTGTTTTTTCTTGCAGGGATGTAATTTATTTACACAGATCGTAGTGAGATTGATTACGATTTATTGTTGGTGAGAATTTATGCAGTTACATGAGTTGGTCAATACAATCGGCCAAGATCTTCAGCGTCGATACGGTGAAAAGGTTCATAAGTTAACATTACACGGTGGATTTAGTTGCCCTAACCGCGATGGCACGATTGGGCGGGGAGGATGTACGTTTTGCAATGTGGCTTCGTTTGCAGATGAAGAAGTCCAGATAAAAAGCATTCACGAACAGTTAAAAGATCGCGCAGGTGAAATTCACAGAGCGAAGAAGTATCTCGCTTATTTTCAGGCCTACACCAGTACCTATGCAGAAGTACAAGTTCTCAAAAACATGTATGAGGAAGCACTAAAGGCTGCAGACATGGTTGGTCTTTGTGTGGGGACGCGTCCTGATTGCGTCCCTGATGCGGTATTGGATTTACTGTCGGGCTATGTACAGCAAGGTTATGAAATTTGGCTAGAACTAGGTCTTCAAACCGCCAACAATGACACCCTAAAACGTATCAATCGTGGTCATGACTTTGAGTGTTATGCCGAAATCACTAAGCGTGCGCGAACACTCGGAATCAAGGTTTGTACTCACTTAATTGTGGGTTTACCCAAAGAAACCCGCGCCGAAAATATTGAAACGCTGCAAAAAGTGTTGGCCGTGGGAACGGATGGCATCAAGTTACATGGCTTGCATATTGTCGAAGGTAGCACCATGGCGAAAGCTTGGCGTGCTGGAAAGCTAGAAGCCCCTGAATTAGAAGAATATGTTGCGATCGCCAGTGAAATGATTCGTATGACACCACCAGATGTGATTTATCATCGCGTTTCATCAGCAGCCAGGAGGCCCACGTTATTATCGCCTCTGTGGTGTGAAAACCGTTGGCTAGCGATGACGGAAATTGGTCGAGATCTCAGTGCTCATGGTGCTCAAGGGAGTCTTACGGGGAATACCTTTATCTATACTAAACCGGAATTAATAGCAGATCGCTCAATAAATAACTGATATATTTTAACCAGTGTTCTTTGAAGGTTTAAACGATGGATCAGTTACTCAATTGGCTTTGGGGTGGTCAAGGCGGTTATGGCTATGTCGTCTTGTTGTTAATCGCAGGCGTGTGCGCGTTAGCACTGATCTATTTGCACTTTCAGACGTCACTTAAGCAACTAGTAACGGATTCTCCCTATCCAGTCATAGTGGTGGACACTAGCCATGCTCAGCTCTTGCTATCTAACCGGGCTGCGATGCAGTTATTAGGCATTCGCTCTTTGGGAACGGGGTATTTGTATCCTGCTTTATTCGATATTCATGAGCTTGAGCAGTTTCTCGATCGCTTCTCTAGTCGTCATTTTCGTCAGCAGGCTTTTGACTGGCGACTATCTGATAGTGAATCTATTAAAGTGGAGCTGTCAGGCAGAAAGAGTTTATTGCGCAATCATCGAGTTTGGATTCTTTATGCTCAGCCATATCAAGCCACTCACCAAGAGCAGCAACAAGAACTTGCCCAATTAATCATCGCACGTTCGGCATTAGACTCACTTTCAGAGCTGATTTGTACCCAAGACCGCCAAGGCAATCTATTAACGACCAATCGAGCATTTGATCAATTCTGGCAAGGGCGAAGGGAAGAAGCTTGCGCATCCAAGGCCTTGGGTGAGATGACCAGAAAAAGCGAACGTAAATGGACAACGGATCCACAAGGTCGAAGTTGCTTATTGGAAGTCAATCAAAACTCTCTTGTTTCGCCGAGTGGTGAGCTTATCGGTACGCTGTCTATTAGTCATGACGTGACTGAATGGCACAAGATGCAACAGAATCTGCGAGATGAAATGGAGCGTCGCAAAGATACAGAGGTGGCGCTAGCGCAAAGAGATACTATCTTACAAACGATTCTGGATGCCAGTCCGGACTCTATTGGTATTTTCAATGAGAACATGGTCTATCAAGCGTGTAATCAGCCTTTTGTTAAGGCGTTAGGCATTTCAAAAATTTCTGATTTGATAGGTAAGCGCCTCCAAGACGTGATTCCTAAAGAGATGTACGCGCGCTTAGCAGATAGTGACTTAGAAGCATTACGCCAGTTAGAGCCAGTTCGATACATAGATAAAGTCGTGAGTAGTGATGGTAAAAGTACGTGGTTTGATGTGGTGAAATCGCCTTTTAAAGATAAAGCATCAGGAACGAATGGTGTGCTGATCATGGCGCGTGATATTTCTGAGCGTTATCTTGCAGAACAAAAGTTGGAAAAAGCCAACCTAGAGTTAGAAAAATTGAGCTTTATGGATAGCTTAACTCAAGTATCGAACCGACGCCGTTTCGACGAACAACTGCAGGTATTGTGGTACCACCACGCTCGAGAAAAGCTGCCGCTCACCATCATGTTATGTGACATCGACTTTTTCAAAGATTACAACGACTGTTACGGTCACCAACAAGGTGATGAAGCGTTAGTCAGTGTCGCTACCGTGTTTACACAAGTCATCAATCGTTCTTCGGATTGTGTTGCGCGTTATGGTGGCGAGGAGTTTGGTTTTATCTTGCCAAATACCACCACGGAAGGTGCGCGCAACGTAGCACAGCGTATTCATGAGAAAATTCTACAGCTTGATATGGAACACGACAGTTCAGAAGCATCTGAACGCCTTACCGTCAGTATCGGTCTGGTCTCTTACATTCCTCAGCATGGTGATGAACCCGAAATGGGCATCGCTATGGCTGACAGTGCGTTATACCAAGCTAAAGCTGATGGACGTAATCGCACCTGTATTCACCCCAGTTCTTGCTAACGCTTTGTGACCGCTTGCTCTAAGTTGATAGCTGATTGTTTAAATCACCGTATTAAACACGTTAAACTTACAGAAGCCTGTGCGCTCGTTGGTTTATCTTTCTATCTCGTGTCACAAGCGCAGATCGCACCGTGTGTTTTTCACTAATCAAACAGACCTAAATTGCGTTAGGTCGAGTGCATTTACCTGTTTTTCATCATCGAATGGCGCTATCTAGCCACCACCATGGAGTAGTTAATGAAACCCATGAAAAACCTCGCCCAGTATTATGTCGACTTGCTAGTCAAACTGGGGATTGTTCGCTTCTCTATTTTGCTAGCCCTTGCGCTGGTGGCATTAGCTGTTGTGGTGCAGGTAGGGATTACTTTAGCTCTCAAAGGGCGAGTAGATGATATCGACATTGTCCGTTCGGTGTTTTTTGGTCTATTGATCACCCCTTGGGCGGTTTACTTCCTCTCTGTGGTTGTCGATCAACTAGAAGAGTCTCGCCAGCGTTTAACTAAGCTGGTGTCCAAACTGAAGGACATGCGTTCGCGAGATCAAGAGCTGAATTACCAACTTCAACAAAACATTGAAAAGCTTAACCAAGAAATTGAAGAGCGTATTAAAGCGGAAGAAGCACGTGAAGAGGCGATGCAAGACCTCGAAAATGAGGTGTTCCAACGCGAACGTACTCAATTAGAGTTGGCAGAACGTACCGCATTACTGCGTTCATTTATTGATGCCTCACCAGACTTAATTTACTACCGCAATGCGGATGGTGTTTTCTCTGGCTGTAACCGCGCGATGGAAGAGCTAACGGGCAAGAAAGAGCACCAGTTAGTCGGATTAAGCCCTTGGGATGTGTATAGCAAAGAAATCGCCGAGCATATCGTTGATACTGACCAAAAGGTTTTTGCCGATAATCAAGCGATTACTTACGAGCAATGGCTCGAATACCCAGATGGTCGCAAGCATTACTTTGAGCTGCGTAAAGTGCCATTTTACAGCAAAGATGGCCGCCACCTTGGTCTCGTTGGGTTCGGTCGTGATATCACTGAACGTAAGCGCCATGAAGAGTCGTTAGAGAAAGCAAGCCGCGACAAAACTACCTTCATCTCAACCATCAGTCATGAGCTGCGAACGCCGCTGAATGGCATTGTAGGCTTAAGTCGTATGCTTCTAGATAGTCCGTTGACAGAAGAGCAGCGTAAACACATGCAGACCATCAATGTGAGTGCGATTACGCTAGGTAACATCTTCAACGATATTATCGATATGGATAAATTTGATCGCCGTAAGTTAGAACTATTACCTGCGCCACTTAACTTCGAAGACTTCGTCGCAGAGATTGAGAGTATCTCTGCTCTGATGGCGGAACAAAAAGGGTTACGCTTTGACTTAGAACGTTTAAGCGACTTGCCAAAAGCAATTGAAGTGGATGCAACCCGTCTACGTCAGGTGATTTGGAACTTGGTCAGCAACGCAATGAAGTTCACCAAAGAAGGTGGCGTTGTGATGACAGTGAGCGCGGATGTCGAAGACGATTTTGCGACCATTATTATGGAAGTGGAAGACACTGGTATTGGTATCCCAGACGAAGAGCTAGATAAGATCTTTGCGATGTACTACCAAGTGAAATCAGGCAAGGACAACCTGCATGCGGTCGGTACAGGTATTGGTTTAGCGGTATCTAAGCAACTGATCAATATGATGGATGGTGATATTACGGTTACCAGTGAGGAAGGCTTTGGTAGCACTTTTACTGTATCGATCCACGTTCCGATTGTTGAACTAGCTGAGCCAGTCATTGATGCGAAACGCGACAATGTGCGCCTCAACATATTTATGGTCGAAGACATCGAGCTTAACGTAACTGTGGCTAAATCGTTACTTGAGAGCCTAGGGCACTCTGTCACCGTGGCAATGACGGGCCAAGAAGCGTTAGTGAACTTTGTGCCAGAAAAATACGACTTAGCGTTGTTGGATATCCAACTGCCTGATATGACGGGCTTTGATGTCGCCAATTATTACCGCGAGCATTATAACAATCTTCCTCCATTGGTCGCCTTAACTGCTAATGTAATGAAAGATCGTCGTGAATACTTAGATAACGGCATGGATGATGCGATCAGTAAGCCGCTGGCAGTGAATGCCATTCAGTCAGTGATTGATAAATTCTTCGCTCACCAGTTAGAACAACCTAAGGAAGTAGTGAGCGGTCCCGAAACAGTGGAAGAGCCAGTGCCTTCTCCTGTGATTGAGACACATTTGCTCGATATGGATATGTTAGAGTCTTACGTCGACATTGTTGGTGCAAAACCTGTCTACGACAGCATAAAAATGTTTGAAGATATGATGCCAGACTATATCGATGTCTTAGATTCGAACATGACAGCGAAAGATCAAGATGGGATTGTTTCTGAAGCGCATAAAATCAAAGGTGCTGCAGGTTCAATTGGCCTGAAACGTATCCAAAGTGTGGCGCAAAAAGCGCAATCGCCCGATATGCCAGCATGGTGGGAAAACATTTCAGACTGGGTTGAAGAGATCAAAAATGAATACCAAAACGATATTCAAGTCCTCAAAAGTTGGTTGGAACAAAGGAAATAACATGAAAAGAATCGCACCATTGGCATTAGCCATGGCATTGATGGCAGGCTGTAGTTCCGTTCCAAATGTGAATTGGCAACAAAACAGTCAGATTACGATTAATGAGGTTAATGTTGAGCTCAAAAGTAATTTATGGGTGAACCTCATGCCGAATATTGGGGACGTGGAAGAGCAAAGTATTCAAGGTGCACTTTACCTCGAAGGAGATCAGTTACTTCCTGCAAATCTAACGGCAGAAGCTCTTATTATTAAACAGGGGCAAAAAGAGTGGTTGGTGGACAGTGCGTCTTTAGATACTCGAACGCACAGTGAAAGCCGATGGGAGGTGGCGTTCTCGTCTCACATTGATGTGAACACAGAAAAATCGGTTGATATCGCAGTGCTTCTAGACGATGCGGGTAAACAGCGTTGGTTAGTCGAAAAGTACGTGAAGATTAACAAGGTTTATTAACCGCAATGATGTTGCATTAGTCGTTAGACCTAAAACAAAAAGGGCTTGCTCAATGAGCAAGCCCTTCGGATATTAGCGGTTAAATCTAGTCTTCTAGATCGCCACAGAAGCGGTAACCTTCGCCGTGGATAGTGGCGATGATTTCTGGCGTGCCTGAAACAGACTCAAAGTGCTTACGGATACGACGAATCGTTACGTCTACAGTACGGTCGTGTGGCTTAAGTTCACGACCAGTCATCTTCTTAAGAAGATCTGCACGAGTTTGAATCTTACCCGGGTTCTCACAGAAGTGCAGTAGTGCGCGGAACTCAGAGCGAGGTAGCTTGTAGCTATCACCAGCAGGGCTTACTAGAGAGCGGCTGTTGATGTCTAGTACCCAACCGTTGAATTCATACTTTTCTACCGAGCGCTTCTCTTCTTGCACCGCGTTAGAGCTCATTGAGCGACTAAGTAGGTTACGTGCACGAATAGTTAGTTCACGTGGGTTGAATGGTTTAGTGATGTAGTCATCTGCACCAATCTCAAGACCTAGGATCTTGTCTACTTCATTGTCACGGCCTGTCAGGAACATTAAAGCAATGTTCGCTTGCTCGCGTAATTCACGCGCTAGTAGAAGGCCATTCTTGCCTGGAAGATTAATGTCCATAATAACCAGGTTGACTGAGTTATCAGACAACACTTGGTGCATCTCTTCACCGTCACTGGCTTCAAAAACAGCGTATCCCTCTGCTTCAAAAATACTCTTAAGAGTGTTACGAGTTACTTGCTCATCTTCAACGATAAGAATCTGCGGGGTTTGCATTGGCGGTACCTAAATTTGTGACAAAATTGTGCTAATAGAATAAATTCTAGGCAAAAATATAACATACA
The DNA here is from genome assembly GCF_033338715.1 of Vibrio sp. Vb1337. Taxonomy (NCBI): domain Bacteria; kingdom Pseudomonadati; phylum Pseudomonadota; class Gammaproteobacteria; order Vibrionales; family Vibrionaceae; genus Vibrio; species Vibrio sp. Vb1337. The sequence continues at coordinate 53,696 of NZ_JAWOTD010000013.1, forward strand.
GGTAATGTGATTTTGATAATAAATCAAGTTGATCAAAAAAACACTTCTTTCAGTTATCCGCCCTCCATGGAATTTTGCCAACTCACCAGTATCCAATGGCGACGTTTATTCTAAAGGGCTTGTTTACCTTTCATTTCCTGCTTTCAGTGGGGCCTGAAACGTAAACACCCTAAGATATTGAGCGGATTTTATATTGTTAACAGCATGCTAACAATGCTCAAATGTTAATTCCATTCAGTTTGTTGATTTATATCAATTGATGAAATGTAACTGTTATTAATCGTTTAAGACTTATGATAGAAAAAAGTAATACGAACATAGACGCATCGTTATGGAATGCTTATTCAGAATCTTTTTTCAGATTCGAAGCCGAGTGGCGTGTTTCAAACTATGCTGTGATAACCGCTTGGAACCCATACAGTAACTTGAGGTCCAAAGAAGAGAACAGCATAAACAATCACGCGTTAGAAAAACAGCTACAGCACGTTAATTACGCGCCTGTCACGGTAGGTGATAGCGCTTTTACATGGTATGAGGAAAGCTTTGCCGTCGAGTTGTCGCCAGAGGTAGCCGTTGAATTGGCGAATGACTTTCAACAAAACGCGATTTATTACGTCATTAATGACCAACTTTATCTTATTGCGTGCTCGCAGCCGAAAGTTTTTCATACGTTAGGCTCCATTAAACCTCGGCTCGTATAGAAGGTATAGAAAAGGATACTGCTCACTGAAGCATCGCTTGGGTGAGAAAATTCACGGAGGAAATATGAGAGACATTACACCCGATATTTGTGACCAATTTGAAGACCAAGTGAACTTGCTTACTTTACCATTGCAGAACTTTGGTCAACGTAGCGCTTTTTACGGTGAAATCGTTACGGTGCGCTGCTATCACGATAACTCGAAAGTGCGTGAAGTACTGGGCGAAGATGGAACGGGTAAAGTATTGATTGTTGACGGGCATGGATCGTGTCAGAGAGCATTACTCGGCGATCAATTAGCGATACTCGGAATAGAAAATGGGTGGGAAGGCATCATTGTCTATGGTGCAATACGCGACGTAGCACAAATATCTCAAATGGACATTGGCGTTCAAGCTCTTGGAACTAACCCGTTTAAAACAGAGAAACGCGGGATAGGAGAGGTAAACGTAACCTTAACGATGCAAAACCAAATCGTTCAACCTAAGCACTACGTTTACGCGGACTGGAACGGTGTATTGATTTCTAAGCAAAAGCTGGACTTCTAAAAACGAAAGCCTAAACCAACCTCAAAGCCTTGTTGCCAATCTTGGTAATCAAGAGTCGCGTGAAGATCCAGTTTATCGGTAATTTTTACGCGACTTGATACTTCAGCCGCGAGGCTGCTGTCGTCTTGGCGAATACCTTCCGCTGTTTCGTTCTTGTAAGAGCGAACTGTACTTTTCAGCGTGACACGATCATTAAAGTGATAGCTGATCCCACTCAAAAAACCACTTTGATTTTGGGTAGGAGAGTTATTGACTCGCGCACCGACATAAACATCTACCGAATCAAAAAGTTCGTAAGCGTAACCCGTATCGATATTCCAAACATCAAAACTGTCAGACTGATAACTGTCGCTGGAAATGAATAGTTTATGAGGAGAAGGGGATGTTTTACCTGGAAGCGGCGGAAGCTCGTTGGCTAGACAAACACCAGGCACAAAAAACAGCAACAGAAAAAGCCATCTTTTCATGTACACCACTCCTTGTGTCAACTTTTTTATTAGTATGCGCCCAAAGCTTCTCACTATTAAAGCATAGAATATGAAAGCTAGCTCACCTATTTTCTAAATAATTCGATCCTATGAACATAAGTCACAGTTAAGTTGTTGTTATGTGTCACAACCCTCTCGAATTATTTGATCGTACGTTTTATGGCAAAGATTAGACTAGTTATTAGATAAAAAACCGAACTGGTGATGATAGTTAAGTCCTTTACAAAAACTAACTGTAGATTTCCAAATGATCAATAATGTGTAATTAACTATAAATATCAATGACATTGCTTAGCAGAAATCTCTGAAAGATGGAAAAACAAACAATTTTTTGTTGACTATGTATCAGAAACTCGGTAAACGTAGAGTTAAGCAAACACAATTAACGTTGAATATTTATTTATGCCATCTAACAGCCTAGTAGTAATGACCACGACCATTATTATTACCGACACGACACATGTTGGGGCAGGCTGCTGAGCGAAAGAAATTCACAAAAAAGGCCTGTATCCAACAAGATACAGGCCTTTTTTTATGCTTTTTTATCCAGAATTTAGACAAATTTAAGAAGATATACCGGAGGAAGGGATGCGAGTATTGAAGTTTGGCGGATCATCACTAGCTGATGCAGATCGCTTTTTGAGAGCGGCAGACATTATTGCCAATAACGCTCAACAAGAAGAAGTAGCGGTTGTTCTTTCCGCTCCTGGTAAAACAACAAACAAATTGGTTGCGGTCATTGAAGGCGCATTGCGCAATGGTGAAGCAGAACTACAAATCAAAGAGTTGGAGGAGTCGTTTAAAACGCTCTTCACTCAAATCCAAGCAGTACTACCCAATATCGATGGTTCAGCTTTCGATAACCAAGTGAAAACTTCTCTCTCTCAATTACGCCAGTTCGTTCATGGCATCAACCTTCTTGGCATGTGCCCAAATAACGTCAATGCACGCATCATCAGCAAAGGCGAACGCGTTTCAATTCAATTGATGAAGGCAGTGCTTGAAGCGAAAGGCCAACCTGCGCATCTTATCGACCCAGTCGAGTATCTATACGCAAAAGGCGATCACCTAGAAGCCATGGTCGATGTTGAAGTTTCGACTCAGAACTTCCGCCAGAATCCTCTTCCTCAAGGTCATGTGAACATCATGCCTGGTTTTACTGCCGGTAACGAGAAAGGTGAACTAGTTACACTAGGTCGTAATGGTTCAGACTACTCAGCGGCGGTTCTTGCGGCGTGTCTGCGCGCAGATTGCTGTGAGATCTGGACAGACGTAGATGGTGTGTACAACTGTGACCCTCGCTTAGTCGAAGATGCTCGCCTACTTAAATCTCTTAGCTATCAAGAAGCGATGGAGCTTTCTTACTTCGGTGCTTCCGTTCTGCACCCGAAAACCATCGCCCCAATCGCACAGTTCCACATCCCATGTCTGATCAAAAACAGCTTTAACCCACAAGGTGCAGGAACTCTGATTGGGCAAGACACTGGTGAAGACAATCTGGCGATCAAAGGTATCACGACGCTAAACGACCTAACCATGGTTAACGTCTCCGGCCCAGGTATGAAGGGTATGGTTGGCATGGCAAGCCGCGTGTTTGGCGCAATGTCTTCCGCTGGTGTGTCTATTGTTCTTATTACTCAGTCTTCTTCTGAGTACAGCATTAGCTTCTGTATTGAGGCAGAAGATAAAGCAAAAGCGCAACAAGTACTGGCCGATGCGTTTGAGTTGGAACTGAAAGATAGCTTATTAGAGCCGGTCGAGTTTATTGATAATGTTTCAATCATAACGTTGGTTGGTGACGGCATGCGTACATCGCGCGGTGTTGCATCTCGCTTCTTCTCATCTCTTGCTGAAGTGAACGTAAACATTGTAGCCATCGCACAGGGCTCATCTGAGCGTGCTATCTCAGCCGTGATTCCTGAAGATAAAATCTCTGAAGCGATCAAAGCGTGTCACGAAAACCTATTCAACTCTAAGCACTTCTTAGACGTATTCGTGGTTGGTATTGGTGGCGTTGGTGGTGAGCTGGTGGATCAGATCGAGCGTCAACAGGCGAAGCTTGCGGAAAAAGGCATCGTTATTCGCGTGTGTGGCTTGGCAAACAGCAAAGGTCTTCTGCTTGATAGTGAAGGTCTGCCACTCGATCATTGGCGTGATCGTATGTCGGCAGCGACAGAAGAGTTCAGCCTAGCGCGTTTGATTTCTTTGGTTCAACGTAACCACATCATCAACCCAGTATTGGTTGACTGTACATCAAGTGAAGATATCGCGAATCAATATGCTGATTTCTTAGCTGCTGGTTTCCATGTCGTTACACCAAATAAAAAAGCAAACACAGCAAGCATGGCTTACTACCATCAGCTTCGCGATGTTGCGCGCAGCTCTCGTCGCAAGCTGATGTACGAAACAACTGTGGGGGCGGGTCTACCGGTAATCGAAAACCTGCAAAACCTAATCTCAGCGGGCGATGAGCTAGAGCGCTTCAGCGGTATTCTTTCTGGCTCTCTGTCATACATCTTCGGTAAGTTAGATGAAGGTATGAGCCTAAGTGAAGCAACTAATATCGCAAAAGAAAATGGTTTTACTGAACCGGATCCTCGTGATGATCTTTCTGGTATGGATGTTGCTCGTAAGCTTCTGATCCTAGCTCGTGAAGCAGGCATGTCTCTAGAACTAGAAGACGTTGTGGTTGATCAAGCACTGCCACCAGGTTTTGATGATTCTGGTAGCGTTGATGAATTTATGGCGCGTTTACCTGAAGCAGACGCCTACTTTAAAGAATTATCTGCAAAGGCAGCGGAAGAAGGCAAAGTACTGCGCTACGTTGGTGAGATTAATGAGGGCAAGTGCACAGTAAGCATCGCAGCGGTGGATGAAAACGATCCAATGTATAAAATCAAGGACGGTGAAAACGCACTGGCATTTTACAGCCGTTACTATCAGCCAATCCCACTAGTGTTACGTGGCTATGGTGCAGGCACCGAAGTAACGGCTGCGGGTGTATTTTCTGACGTGATGCGTACTTTAGGTTGGAAACTAGGGGTATAACAATAATGAGTTCAAGTGATATGGATGTAGTGGTTTATGCCCCAGCATCAATTGGTAATGTAAGCGTTGGCTTTGATGTGCTGGGGGCTGCCGTGTCTCCAGTGGATGGCACACTATTGGGTGACCGTGTATTGGTGAAATCTGGGGCTGATCCGTTCAGCCTTAAAACGGTGGGTGATTTTGTTGAGAAATTGCCAACTGAACCAAAAGAGAACATCGTTTACGACTGTTGGCTTGTGTTTGCTCGTGAGTTAGACAAAAAAGGCGTTGAGCTAAAACCACTTGAGATGACGCTAGAAAAGAACATGCCAATTGGCTCTGGTTTAGGCTCAAGTGCATGTTCTATCGTTGCTGCATTAGATGCATTGAACCGATTCCATGGACAGCCACTTAACGAGACAGAATTACTAGCGCTGATGGGAGAGATGGAAGGTAAGATCTCTGGTGGTATTCACTACGACAACGTTGCGCCATGTTACCTTGGTGGTGTGCAACTGATGCTTGAAGAGTTGGGTATCATCAGTCAAGAAGTGCCTTGCTTTGATGATTGGTACTGGGTGATGGCGTATCCGGGTATCAAGGTATCAACGGCGGAAGCGCGTGAGATCCTACCATCTCAATACCGCCGACAAGATATCATTGCTCATGGTCGCCACCTTGCGGGCTTTATTCATGCGTGTCATTCTGGTCAGCCAGAACTTGCTGCAAAAATGATCAAAGACGTGATCGCAGAACCGTATCGTGAGAAACTGCTTCCAGGTTTTGCGAATGCACGTCAATACGCAGCGTCTGCGGGTGCATTGGCAACCGGTATTTCTGGCAGTGGTCCGACACTGTTCAGTATTTGCAAAGAGAAAGATGTCGCTGAGCGAGTTGCTCGCTGGTTAGAACAAAACTACGTACAAAACGAAGAAGGATTCGTCCACGTTTGTCGTCTAGATAAGCAGGGTTCGAAAGTAACAGGAAGTGAGCTATGAAGCTTTACAATATAAAAGAAAATGATGAACAAGTTTCCTTTGGCCAAGCCGTTCGCCAAGGGTTAGGCCGTAACCAAGGTCTATTTTTCCCATCGGAATTACCAAAATTTGAAGATATCGATGCGCTGCTTGCAGAAGACTTTGTCTCTCGTAGCACTAAGATTCTATCGGCGTTAATTGGAGATGAACTTACAGAGGAGAAAGTGAATGCTCTTGTTGATGCTGCATTCCAATTCCCTGCGCCTATCAACCAAGTAAGAGATGGTGTTTACGCACTGGAGCTGTTCCATGGCCCAACGCTTGCGTTTAAAGACTTTGGTGGTCGCTTTATGGCGCAATCTCTTGCAGCCGTTTCGGACGGTGGCAAGATCACCATTCTGACAGCAACTTCTGGCGATACTGGCGCAGCCGTTGCGCATGCTTTCTACGGTATGGAAGACATCAACGTTGTGATTCTTTACCCGAAAGGTAAGATCAGCCCACTGCAAGAGAAGCTATTCTGTACGCTTGGTAAGAACATCCATACTGTCGCGATCGATGGAGACTTCGATGCGTGTCAGGCACTGGTTAAGCAAGCTTTTGATGATTCTGCACTGCGTGAAGAGATCGGTCTGAACTCTGCAAACTCAATCAACATCAGCCGTTTGATGGCGCAAATCTGTTACTACTTTGAAGCAGCTGCGCAAATGAGCAAGCAAGAGCGTGAAAACCTAGTGGTATCAGTACCAAGTGGTAACTTTGGTAACCTAACTGCTGGTCTACTGGCAAAAGCGCTGGGCTTGCCTATCAAACGCTTTATCGCGGCAACTAATGCCAATGACACTGTTCCTCGCTACCTAGAAACAGGTAAGTGGGAGCCAAAACCAACAGTCGCAACAACATCGAACGCGATGGACGTGAGCCAACCAAACAACTGGCCTCGTATTGAAGAGCTGTGCCGCGTGAAAGAGTGGGGCTTGGAGACGTTAGGTAAAGGCGCAGTATCTGATGAGCAAAGCGCACAGTCAGTGAAAGATTTACATGCTCTAGGCTACCTATGCGAACCGCATGGTGCGATTGCTTACCGAGTGCTTGAAGAACAATTGCAAGACGGTGAAACCGGTCTGTTCCTATGTACTGCTCACCCTGCGAAGTTCAAAGAAGTCGTGGATGATATTCTAGAATCCGATATCGAGCTTCCTGCGCCACTAGCGAAGCACGCTGCGATGGAGCTGCTATCGGAAGAGCTCGACGCAGACTTTGACGCATTGAAACAAGTACTGCGCCGCGTGCAGTAAGCTTCAAAGTATAGTAAGTATCAAAAACAGAAATAACGAGAGGTGAATGAGTAATCATTCACCTTTTTTATTGTCGGTAAGTTTTGACTCTCTTTATGATTGAGAAACGAACTTAACTAAATGAGATGGAAAGAGAAGCATGCATTTTTTGATTTTTCTTGGCTCAGTGAGAGACAGCACGCCACCACGACCAGCCCGTTTAGGAATGCGAGTCAGTAAAGCGTGTGAAAAACTCATCGCGAGTCAACATTCGCAACATACGGTCGAAATCATCGACCCTTTGAATTACGACTTTGGTGATGTGTTTAAGCCCGAGTTTGCTTATCACCGCTCTAAAGTTCCGCAGCACCTAAGTGAGCTGGCAGACAAAATCAAACATGCGGATGGGTATGTGATGGTTAGCCCGGAATATAACCATTCGATGAGTCCTGCTTTGGCGAACATGCTTAACCATTTCGGCAGTTCGCTGTTTTCTTACAAGCCGAGTGCTATCGTGACCTATTCTGCCGGACAATGGGGTGGTGTTAGAGCTGCCGTTTCTATGCGTACCTTCTTATCTGAACTTGGATGTTTACCTGTCTCTGCGATGATCCACATTCCGAAAGCGCAAGAAGTCTTTGATGAACAGGGCGTTGCTGCGGATGAGTCGGAGCAGACGCAGTGGGACAACTATATGAATCGCACGATGCATCAATTGATTTGGTGGGCAGAAGGGGCGTCACTGCAAAGAGATAGGCTTGATCCAACCTCTGTAGCGCAAGCGTTTCAGAAAGATCCTTCGCAAAGAAATGCACCTTAGAGGCGAGTTGCTTTCCATTATAGAAAGGGTTTAGAAGGATTCTGAAACAAAAAAGCTTGGTCATTGCTGACCAAGCTTTTTAAATTCTAGCGAGCTAGTTTACTGAGAGATTATAGAGTCTCAGTAAAAGTACGAGCGATTACATCACGTTGTTGCTCTGGAGTTAGCGAGTTAAAACGTACTGCGTAACCAGAAACACGAATAGTTAGTTGTGGGTATTTCTCTGGGTGTGCAACTGCATCTTCTAGTGTTTCGCGTTTAAGCACGTTCACGTTTAGGTGTTGGCCGCCTTCGATACGAGGAGCAGTTTCGATTGCAACTTCACGGCTTTCGTATTCACCTAGGTCGCTGATTGCGATAACTTGGTCTGCTTCGTAGCCAGCAGTTGCAGCAACACAACGAGCTTCATTTTTTTCGCTATCTAATAGCCAGATAGAGTTTAGTAGGTCGTCGTTTGCCGCTTTTGTAATTTGGATACCTTGGATCATCACTATCTCCTAGACCACTTACGTGGTGATTATTGGTGTTAATTTTCGAATTTTCGTTGAGCTGAGTATTATATAGCTAATATCCACTATTTTAATATTGATTTAAGTCAATAAACAACCAAAAACATTATTTTTATTAAGGTAATTTTATTGAGTTAAATCAATAAAACCTTTGAAAACAAACTAATTACAATTTATTTGATAATATAAAAAATATTTAATAACTGGTTTTGTTGTAAATTTACTACAAATTGAGGTTAAAGTTTAAACTGGTTAACGCAACTGTCTGTATTTAGGTAGCAATACTGAAAGTCTAAAGTGATTAAATGACAAACATGAAAAACAAGCTTGGGAATAAACTCATTGGTGCACATGTCTCTGCTGCTGGTGGGGTCGATCAAGCTCCGTTGAGAGCTCGTGAAATTGGCGCGAATGCATTCGCACTATTTACAAAAAACCAACGCCAGTGGGTGGCGAAGCCTTTAGAAGCAAAAACCATCAGTGCGTTTAAAGCGAACTGTAAAATGCTGGGTTTCGGAGCAGAACATATTCTTCCCCATGATTCTTATCTGATTAACTTGGGTGCGCCGGAAGAAGAAAAGCTGAATAAATCCCGCGCGGCATTTATTGATGAAATGGAGCGTTGTAATCAGTTGGGGCTGACTTTGCTTAACTTCCATCCGGGTAGTCACCTAAAGAAAGTCTCTGAACAGGAGTGTCTCGCGACGATCGCCGAGTCGATCAATCTTGCGCATAAAGCGGTGCCGAATGTGATCGCTGTTATCGAGAATACGGCAGGTCAAGGCACTAACTTAGGCTGGAAGTTTGAGCACCTTGCTGAAATCATCGAGCAAGTGGAAGATAAAGATCGTGTCGGCGTTTGTATTGATACCTGCCATACCTTTACGGCTGGTTATGACTTACGTACAAAAGAAGATTGCGAGCGCACCTTTGCAGAGTTCGACCGTATCGTAGGTATGCACTATTTAAGAGCAATGCATCTAAATGATTCAAAAGTAGAGTTTGCCAGCAAAGTAGATCGCCACCATTCGCTAGGTAAAGGAGAGATCGGGTGGGATTGCTTTGAGTACATCGCGAAAGACCCTCGTTTTGATGGTATCCCTCTGATTTTGGAAACAATTGATCCAGATATTTGGCAGCAAGAGATCAACACGTTGCGTCAATTCCATTTAGCGGCCATTGCCAGTTAATGGCGTAACCACAAAGTTGGCACCTTTCTTTCTTAGTCATTGAACATCAATCTCTGAATTAGCAAAGAAGGATGCCAACATGTCTCGACCACTCTCTTTTACTCCTTATGCTTTCACTCGTCGCGTGCTTCGCTTACCGATGCCTAATCGTCACATTACCGGACAGGGGCATTTTCGAACGCCACAGAAGCATTAGTCTTTTATTACTTGTCTCAAGTTCGTGGTAAGTTTTTGTTTGTTTGAGTTTCGCTCGTTAGAATAGAAGCAAAATTTAGGACAGGAACTTTCCATGAATCAGTCACCCACTTGGCACGATGTGATCGGCGAAGAGAAAAAGCAGAGCTACTTTGTAGACACCTTGAATTTTGTTGAAGCCGAACGCGCCGCAGGCAAAGCTATTTTTCCTCCCGCAAAAGATGTCTTTAACGCGTTTCGTTTTACCGAGTTCAAAGACGTTAAGGTCGTGATTCTAGGACAAGACCCATACCACGGCCCAAATCAGGCGCATGGCCTGTGTTTCTCTGTACTTCCTGGCATTAAAACGCCACCGTCACTGGTTAATATGTATAAAGAGCTGGCGCAAGATATTGAAGGTTTCCAAATCCCTCAGCATGGTTTTTTGCAAAGCTGGGCTGAACAAGGCGTATTGTTACTCAATACGGTATTAACGGTGGAGCAAGGTAAAGCGCATTCACATTCAAAGACAGGTTGGGAAACGTTTACTGATCGAGTGATTGAAGCCATTAATCAGCATCAAGAAGGTGTAGTGTTCTTGCTGTGGGGGTCACACGCGCAGAAGAAAGGTCGTTTTATCGATCGCAATAAGCACCATGTGTTAGCTGCCCCACACCCATCGCCACTTTCTGCACATCGAGGCTTTTTCGGTTGTAAGCATTTCTCTCAAGCAAACCAGTTGCTTACATCACAAGAAAAAGCACCAATTAACTGGCATTTGCCATTAACGGTATAAATGAAGAGACAGCGATCATGGATGGTATGATCGCTGTTTTTTTGAGCACGCTCGAGGCTGATAGTAAATTTCTCATGTACACTTACTAAAAGTAGGTGTTAAGGAGAGACGCTATGATGATCGAAAGAATTCGACGCGAACATGGTTATATGGTTCGTCTGTTGGCGATACTGCGCCATAAGCTTAATGAGATAAAAAAAGAACGTGTAATCAACTATGCGTTAGTAAGCGAGATTGTTGATTACCTCTCTAATCATTCGGAGAAAGTACACCACCCGAAAGAAGATATCCTCTATCACCACTTTCTTGAACACTATGGTAAGCAACAAACCATGGAAAATTTAGAGAAAGAACATCTAGAGTTAGCGAGTAAAACCAGAGAGTTTTCATCCGTGATAGAGATGATCCTTCAGGATGCTGTTGTGCCACAAGACATGTTTGTCGCTCACCTAGAAGATTTCATAGAATCGCAAAGGCACCACTTGGAGCTAGAAGAGCGAAAAATTTTGCCTCTCATTGAAGAGTTATTTACCACAGAAGATTGGCAGCATGTCGAGAGCTTATGGAGCGTCAGTGAGGATGATCCTGTGTTTGGTGACACGATTGCTGATCGTTATAAGCAGTTGGCCGAACGTGTTCGTCAAAGTGATACTGAGTATGTTTAAGACTGAATGATGAAATCTGAGCGAGCGAAAGCCGTCTCTCGGGTTTGTGAGATACATTTCTTATTTATTGGGAATCAACCGAAAATTTAGTGTGCATATTTCTCGGCAAAAAGTACGGAAGATTCTCATTGAGTAATAATGGTATTCATACTTAAACCTTGGTACATAAACTCACGGTGTTTACGGTGACCGTAAACAAAAAACAAAAGGCACCTGTAAGGTGCCTTTTGTTTGAATTAGAGTTTAATGTCTTCCAAGTTATAATCGGTACAGACATCAAGTTCGCGCAGCTCTTTAAGCAAATTGCGTCTGTCGTTCATCTCTTCTATTTCACGCCACTTTCGCTTTACTGGTTTGGCACGAGATTTGGTTGTTGAGGTAGTATCCAGATTAAAAATGTCATCTAGTTGAAAGCCTTCCATAAGCCACCTTTACCTTTCTTAAGCTAAACTGTTGTAACCAGTCCTTGTGGAGTTTTTTAAGTACCACAATAGCCGTGAGAATAACCATGATATATTTCGCATTTGTGTCGGTAGCATGACATTTTCGTGCAAAAATATTCTCAAAATCACACTTTTTATTGCAACGATGTGGATAAAAAATGCACAAACGATCTCAAGAAAACGATTAAATAGAGAGATTTTCTATGTTAATTCGATTTGATGAATGGGTGCACTGCGCAAAGGTTAAAGTTGCATAAAATCAGTTTGATGAAATAGTGTTCAATTAGATGGTAAGTCACTAGCGTAAATTTATGTAACACCTTGTGAATACTAGCTTGTTCTTGTTTATACGGTTTACCATTCCATTTAATGAAGAATAATTATTTATGTTGGTGTTTGGTAATTGAAATGTTGCGCAGTTTGAGTGTTAAGTCTTCTATTTATGTTATTTTTTGGTGACTTTATAGTGAAAAATAACAATGTTATTCTTATTGTTGCATATTGATTTTTGCGCTCCTAGGTTGCATTATCCGCCCGTCAAAAAATACGCTGGTACGTAAAATGGATGCATGAAGCGACGTTTACGATTCTAGATTGCCCATAAACATTACTTAAAAAGCTAAGCACACTTTGACACTTAGCAGGCAATTTGGTGGATGGCTAGGACGCATAGACTGGCGCAACTCACTTTGAGGTACACATGACAGACTTAATCAATTTGATGAACGATCTCCTCTGGGGCTCGATTCTGGTTTATCTTCTTGTTGGTGTTGGTATTTACTTCACCGTTCGATTAGGGTTCATTCAGTTCCGCCATTTCGGCCACATGTTCTCTGTTCTTAAGAACAGTCGTAAAGCAGACAAAGCTGGTATTTCCTCTTTCCAAGCGCTTTGTACTAGTCTTGCTGCACGTGTTGGTACAGGTAACATGGCGGGCGTTGCAGTTGCATTGACTGCGGGTGGTCCTGGTGCGATCTTCTGGATGTGGCTGATTGCAATGCTTGGTATGGCAACATCGTTTGCCGAGAGCACACTGGCGCAGCTATACAAAACCAAAGATGATGATGGCAACTACCGTGGTGGCCCTGCCTACTACATGGAAAAAGGCCTGGGCATGCGTTGGATGGGCGTGTTGTTCTCAGTTTTCCTAATCATCGCTTTTGGTTTGGTATTCAACGCCGTACAAGCTAACTCAATTGCCAATGCAATGAGCAACGCATTTGGTTGGAATAACCTGTATGTCGGTATTGCTGTTGTTTTACTGTCTGCAATTGTTATTTTCGGTGGCATCAAGCGTATCGCAAGAGTTGCTGAGATGATCGTTCCGATCATGGCACTACTTTATCTAGCCCTAGCGCTGTTCATCATGTTCTCTAACCTCGAGAAATTACCTGATGTATTGATGCTTATCTTTAAGAGTGCATTTGGTCTGCAAGAAGCAGCAGCAGGTGGTCTTGGCTACGCAATTGCACAGGCAATGATTAACGGTATCAAGCGCGGTCTATTCTCGAATGAAGCAGGTATGGGGTCGGCACCTAACGCGGCGGCTTCAGCAACACCTTACCCACCACACCCAGCGTCTCAAGGTTACGTACAGATGCTAGGCGTGTTCATGGATACAATCGTTATCTGTTCTGCAACAGTGGCTATCATCCTGATGTCTGGTGAGTATGTCGGTCAAGCAACAGAAGTGACGGGTATCGAGCTAACTCAGCGTGCATTGAGCTCACAAGTTGGCGATTGGGGCGGCATCTTTGTTGCTGTGGCAATCTTCTTCTTTGCGTTTACTTCAATCATTGCGAACTACTCGTACGCTGAAACGAACTTAATCTTCCTAGAGCACAATCATAAAGCGGGCTTAAGCATTTTCCGCGTTATTGTTCTTGGTATGGTGATGTTTGGTGCACTAGCTTCGTTACCAGTCGTATGGTCGCTTGCTGACGTCTCTATGGGGCTGATGGCGATAGTCAACTTAGTGGCGATCATCTTGCTATCTGGCATCGTGATTAAACTGGCAAAAGATTACAACCGCCAGCTTGGTGAAGGCAAAGTGCCAACATTTGATGCGAATGACTTCCCAGAGCTGAAATCTCAGCTTGAAGAAGGCATTTGGTACAACGATAAAAAAGACTAAGTGAGCTATCACTCATAGTTGAAAGCTATTAGTATGATGTAAAAAGCCATGCAGACAATGCATGGCTTTTTTTGTACCCTATTAAAAACAAAATTAGAGAAGGGAAAGTCATGCTTATCGTAGTTTCTCCAGCGAAGACTCTTGATTACGAGTCTCCGTTAGCGACAGAAAAATTTACTCAACCTGAGTTGGTCGAATACTCAAAAGAGCTTATCGATGTTTGCCGCAAACTGACTCCTGCTGATGTTGCCTCTTTAATGAAAGTGAGCGACAAGATTGCCGATTTAAATGTGGGCCGATTCCAAGAGTGGAGTGAAACGTTTACCACGGAAAACTCTCGACAAGCTATTCTTGCATTTAAAGGTGACGTTTACACAGGGCTAGACGCCGAAAGTTTATCTGAAGCGGACTTCGAATATGCTCAAGATCATCTGCGTATGCTATCGGGTCTTTATGGTTTACTAAAACCACTTGATTTGATGCAGCCATACCGTCTTGAAATGGGTACCAAGCTTGCAAACGACAAAGGTACGAACTTGTACCAGTTTTGGGGCAATGTTATTACGGACAAGCTTAACGAAGCAATTTCTGCTCAAGGTGATAATGTCCTTATCAACCTTGCATCAAATGAATACTTTAAAGCGGTTAAGCCAAAGAATTTAGATGCGCAAGTGATCACGCCAGTATTCAAAGATTGTAAGAATGGTCAATACAAGGTCATCAGTTTTTACGCGAAGAAAGCGCGCGGTATGATGGCGCGTTACATCATTGAAAACCGTGTTGAGAGCGTGGCAGACCTGACTAAGTTTGATACGGCGGGTTACTACTTTGTGGAAGATGAATCGACGCCAACAGAGTTAGTATTTAAACGTGAAGAGCAAAAATAAAGCTGATTGAGACGTAATCGACGTTAATCTCTATCAGCACAAACGAAAAAGGGTTGGCATTGCCAACCCTTTGTTATTTTCTAGCTTGAGCTACTTGGCTCCAACAAGATTACTTCTTCTTAGCGGTTTTCTTTTTCGCTACTTTTTTCTTGTCGTCTTTTTTCTTTTTCTTCTTAAACACAGGCTTTTTGTGTTTAGGACGCATCTCTTTCACGAAACGCTCTTTGATGTCTTCTTTCACGTAGCGCGCAACGCGATCCATCATTGGTTGGTCGTGTGCTTCTACGATTGAGATAGCGTTACCTTTCTTACCTGCGCGAGCCGTACGGCCGATACGGTGAAGGTAAACATCAGCCGTGCGCGGCATGTCGTAGTTGATAACGTGTGATACATCCGGAAGATCGATACCACGCGCAGCAACGTCCGTCGCTAGCAGCACGTTCACAGTACCATCGCGGAAGCGAGAAATCGCATTGTTACGACGATCTTGCGGCATTTCACCTTGAATCCAAGAACATGGAATCTGTGCACTTTCAAGCTGCGCTCGTAGCTCAGCCAAACGCTCACGAGTCTTTAAAAAGACGATAGTGCGCTCAGCTTGCTGAGTAATAATGTGTTTTAGTAATTCCAGTTTGTGTTCAGCATCATCAGCTCGGTGATACCACTGAGCAATTTTCTTACGCTCACGCAGCGGTGATTTTGCATCAATTTCTGCTGGGTCATTCAACAGATCAGCGGTAAAGCCTTCTACGCCTTTCCCTTCTAACGTTGCTGAGAACAGAAGGGTTTGCTTACGCCAGCGACATTCGTTAGATAGGCGATCGACAGTAGGAGCAAAACCCATATCTAGCATACGGTCTGCTTCATCAAGGATTAACCATTCGATTGCACGACAATCAAAACGTTCTGCATCAATGTATTCTTTTAAACGGCCAGGTGTCGCAACCACAATGTCTTGTGTTGTTGCAAGGATGTCGGCGTGCTCTTGGTACTGAACACCACCAGTGATGGTGAAAATGTTGAGTTTGGTATTTTTTGCCAAAGCACGTGCTTGATCGGCAATTTGCATCGCCAGTTCGCGAGTAGGCGTTAGGATCAAAATACGCGCAGGCCCAGGCTTACGACGAGGGAAGTCTTGCAAGTATTGCAATGCTGGCAGGACGAAGGCGGCCGTTTTACCAGTTCCTGTTGGCGCTGACGCTAGAATGTCACGACCGTCCAACGCTTGTGGAATCGCTTCTGCCTGAATTTTTGTTGGGCGTTCGTAACCCATCTCTTCAATGGCTTCAAGTAGGTTTTGGTCTAGATCAAGTTCAGCAAAGGTTCTGATCACAATGAGTTCTCCACAAGCAAAGCTTGGTTAATGGTTCGCCACAACAGCATAGAATACAAAAAGGTCGCACATTATAAAGTGATTGGTGATAAGGATCACATGTTATTTCACATCTTAAGATAAAACTCGCGGGTTAACTGGATGAAATCATCACTATAGCCGTCATTTGAACGGATAATTAAATGTGACGTCTGCAAATCGCAAGGTCGTTTTGACAGTTCAAATAACAATCGGTGTACTGGTTTCTTTTCTGATGGTTGCACACGACAGATCCTCGATAGATACCAACCTTGGTTTAATGCTAGCTCAATGAACTGCTCGCCTTCGGTGATTGGCAACACAAAACTAGCTCTCCCTTCGTCATCAAGCAAATGATAGCAACGCTGTAGCAATGCGTTATGGCCTAGCGTATCAGTGTGCCTCGCGGTTGCACGTTGACTGTGTTTCGATTGCTCGCCGCTGTTGAAGTAGGGCGGGTTACAAATGATGCGTTGGAATGAATGTGTCGGCGTAAAGTGCAGTATGTCGGTGTGATGCACACTTACACGATCTGACCAAGGAGACTGGGCCATATTTTTTTGCGCGGCAGCAACGGCTGTTAATTCGATATCGACCGCAGTTATTTGAGCTTCCGTAAAGCGTTGAGCACACATCAGGGCAAGCAGGCCAGTGCCAGTGCCAATATCGAGAATTTTAGCGTCGTTAGGGCTTTGAATCCAAGCACCAAGCATTACCCCGTCTGTGCTGACTGGCATACCACTCTCGCCGCCCTCAATACAAAATTGCTTAAAATTGAAGCCTTTAGTTTTCAGTTTTTTGTTCTTCATGATTGTTTTATATTTGCTCAATAATTAAGTGGATTGCTCTATTGTTTATTAATTGTATAGATTGTTGTTTTGTTGGTTATTAAATTGTATTGTTAATTGATCGAGATAAAGAACTGGTCTGTTATTTGGATCTGGTTATATCCACTGCTTTTAAGTTTGAAAACTAAATTAATATGGTGTTTTTTTCTTAAAGGTTGCCAAATGATGAGTCTTTCGTCATTATGCGGCGAAAATTTTATAGATTGAACCACGTGTACTTATTGACTTTAGGTATACAAAAAGTGGTCTAAGCATACACAACATTCATTAATTAAAAGACAAGGGTTATCTGTGAAGCAGACGTTAAAACTAACAGATATTATCGCAGTAGGCTTTATGCTATTTGCGTTCTTTTTAGGTGCGGGCAATATTATCTTTCCACCTCTAGCGGGTCAGTTAGCGGGTGAAAACTTAATGCCAGCTATGTTTGGTTTCTTGCTAACAGCGGTAGGTCTACCTCTTATTACTATCGTTGCTATTGCTGTTGCTGGTGGTTCTTGGGATCACTTGACGCAAGATCTTCCGAAAAAAGCGGCAGTTCTTATGGCTGCACTGATTTTCATCATCATTGGTCCAGCGTTTGCAGCGCCTCGTACTGGCCTAGTGGCTTACGAGATGGCGGTGAAACCTTTCTTCCTTGAGGCGTCACAAACGCATCTGACAGCGTTCTCAGTGATCTTCTTTATCGCAGCGATGATGTTCTCATGGTTCCAAGGCCGTTTGATCGATCTTATCGGTAAAGTACTGACACCAGCATTGTTTGTTGGTTTGATCATTCTTGCTGTCGCTGTCTTCCTTGATCCTCAGGGCGATATGATTGGCGCGCACGGTGAATACCTAACGCAGCCTCTGACCAAAGGCTTCTTAGAAGGCTACAACACAATGGATACGTTCGCGTCATTGATGTTTGGTATGCTGATGGTTGATGCACTGCGCGGTAAAGGCATTACTGAGCGCTCTGCAACTACTAAATATCTGATCTATGCAGGTTGTATTGCTGCTGCTGGTCTTGCGTTTGTTTACATCTCACTATTTTACTTAGGTGCGACGAGTGCAACTGTTGCTGCTGGTGCTGATAATGGTGGCCTAGTGCTTAGCCAATACGTTCAAGCGTTGTTTGGTCCATACGGTCAAATCGTTCTGTCTGTCATCGTATTGCTAGCGTGTCTGACAACCGCGATTGGCTTGATTTCTGCGTGTTCAGATTTCTTCAGCTCGAAAACACCACTGTCATACAAGCAATGGGTACTGATTAATGGTTCTGTTTGTGCATTGGTTGCAAACGTTGGTCTTGCGCAGCTGATTTCTCTGTCAGTGCCAGTATTGTTTGCGCTGTACCCTGTGGCGATTGCGTTGGTTGCACTAACATTTGTGCGCAGCAAACTGCCGAATCCACGCTTTGCTTACCGTGCAGTACTGCTTGTATCTCTGCTGTTTGCGTTGGTTGATGCGGCAAAAGTATCGGGTATTGATGTTTCTGCGTTTAACATGTTGCCACTATTCGAAGTCGGCATGGGTTGGGTGCTTCCAACATTTGCGGCTATCGTGTGCATGTTCTTCATCGCGAAACCTCGCCCAGAGCTAGCACAAGAAACCGCGTAATCACTTCGCGTTATCAAGATAATAAAAAGCCCGATGAATTACTTCATCGGGCTTTTTACTTTTTAATGATGACGTGTTTGCGCTATTAAAGCGTGTCGTGGAATTCCACAAGAACTTGTTCACACCATTTTTCGATGCGTTCATCACTCAGTTCGTACTGTGAGTCTTCATCTAACGCAAGTCCAACAAACTTGCTGCCATCTTCGATCAATGCTTTCGATGCTTCAAATTCGTAGCCTTCATTTGGCCAGTAACCGATAAAGGTTGCGCCTGTGGCTTGTAATTCATCGTGAAGTAAGCCCATCGCATCTAAATACCACTCTCCGTAACCTTCTTGGTCACCCAGACCAAACAGCGCTACAACTTTGCCTTTCAGTGGTGTGGTCGCGATGTCTTGCCAAATCGCGTTCCAATCTTCTTGAATTTCACCAAAATCCCAAGTTGAGATGCCAAGGAGTAATAAGTCGTAGTCCGCCATTAGTGATAACGGTGTCTCTTTCACATTGTGAATGTCGACAAGGTCTTCACCAATAAGGGTACGAATTTTCTCTGCTGCCATTTCGGTGTAGCAGGTCGTTGAGCCGTAAAAGAGTCCGATTTTCATTATATTCGTCGTTATTTGTGTTGCTGTTGTGGAAGATTCTAACCATAAATTGAGGAAGATTGCAGCGAATATCCTATGTGGGATGATTTTTTATGGTATTGGATTGGCAGGTGCTTTAATCTAAATACTGTAAATATAAACAGATAAGGAAGCATTCATGACGGCACAACAGCCTGTCAATCAACAAGATTTTTCGCTTGTTGAGCAATTCTTAGATGCGATGTGGATGGAGCGTGGTCTATCAGAGAACACGTTGGCTTCCTACCGAAACGATTTAATGAAGCTGCTCGTGTGGATGGAAAAACATCGATACCGTCTTGATTTTATCAGTTTGTCTGGCTTGCAAGAATATCAAAGCCACCTTGTAGACTTAGATTACAAACAGACGTCCCGTGCGCGTATGTTGTCGGCGATTCGCCGTTTATTCCAATACCTGCATCGTGAGAAGGTGCGCGCTGATGACCCGAGTGCGCTCTTGGTTAGTCCTAAACTGCCACAACGTTTACCCAAAGATATTAGTGAAGAACAAGTGGACGCGTTGCTCGAAGCGCCAGACCCGAATGACCCTATAGAATTGCGCGATAAAGCGATGCTAGAGCTACTCTACGCAACAGGATTGCGTGTGACAGAGCTCGTCAGTTTGACCATGGAAAATGTTAGCTTGCGCCAAGGGGTGGTGCGCGTGACTGGTAAAGGTGGTAAAGAACGCCTGGTTCCTATGGGGGAAAATGCGGTCGATTGGATCGAGACGTTCATTCAACAAGGGCGCCCTGCGTTACTTGGTGATACATCATCTGATATTGTTTTTCCTAGTAAACGCGCAAGGCAAATGACTCGTCAGACGTTTTGGCACCGTATTAAGTACTATGCTTTGATAGCAGGGATTGATACTGATCAGCTGTCGCCGCACGTACTGCGTCATGCCTTTGCCACGCATTTATTGAACTATGGCGCAGATCTCAGGGTCGTACAGATGCTTTTAGGACATAGTGACTTATCGACCACGCAAATTTATACTCACGTGGCGACTGAACGATTGAAGCAGATCCACAGTCAACACCACCCAAGAGCGTAACAATGGTTAGATTCATCCATGTCTTCTTGGAAAAACGATTTTACATTAAGGTGAATTTCATGAGCGTATTACGCCGACTAACTCTGCTGACTTTACCATTTTTTGTTACCGCTTGTGGTGCAGAAGAAAGTCAGGCTCAAACGGAGACTCCTGCGCAACAAGTAGCGCCAGCTGCACAAAGCGGCTTTGATGAAGCAGCATTAAAAACTAAGTTCTCAAAGCTTGGTTTATCTATCGTTGATATTCAACCATCAGACGTCGCTGGCTTATTGGAAATTCAAACCAATGGCGGGATCCTGTTTGCTTCAAATGATGGTAGCCACTTTATCGCCGGTACGCTTTATGCCATTAATGATGATGGCAGTTACAAAGATGTCATAGCAGAGCGTCAAGCGCCGCTTAACGCCGAGAAAATTGCGCAGTTCTCCGATAGCATGATCGAATACAAAGCCGACGATGAAAAGTACGTTGTGACCGTATTCACTGATATCACCTGTGGTTACTGTGTGCGTCTGCATAGCCAAATGCAAGGCTATAATGATCTAGGTATCACAGTGCGTTACATGGCTTACCCTCGCCAAGGTGCAACTGGCCCTGTGGCAGAGCAAATGGCAACGATTTGGTGTGCTGAAGATCCGGCGTCGGCAATGCACAACGCGAAAGTGAATCGTACATTTGATAACCCTGCGAAAGACTTAAAACAGTGTAAAGAAACCATCCAGGCTCATTACAATCTAGGTCGCCAATTGGGTATTTCTGGTACGCCAGCAATCTTCTTACCGAATGGCGAAATGGTTGGTGGCTACCTACCACCTGCAGAGCTATTGAAACGTTTAAAGCAACTATAATCCATTAGGAGCAGAGCCGGCAAAGTTGTCGGCTCTTTTAAGCATGATAGAAATTCAACGACGTCCTGAACCTGATCTTTCCCTTCTTCCTGATTCCATTCCTCCGATTCTTAAACGTATCTACATCAACCGTGGGATAACGGATCTTTCACAATTAGAAACGTCTGCCCGTGGGTTGCATTCATATCAAAAACTCGGGGGGATTGAGCAAGCTGTCGATCTTTTGTTTCAGGCGATAAAAGAACAAAAACGCATCATCGTTGTCGGTGATTTTGACGCTGATGGCGCGACAAGCTCAGCATTATCAGTGCTCGCGCTGCGTATGCTTGGTAGTCACAATGTGGATTACCTAGTGCCAAATCGTTTTGAAGACGGTTATGGGTTAAGCCCAGAAGTCGTTGACCAAGCCTTAGAGCTTGGCGCTGAGATGATCATGACGGTGGATAACGGCGTCTCATCAATCGAAGGCGTGCGTTACGCAAAAGAAAATGGCATTACTGTGCTCGTTACCGATCACCACTTACCAGGACAAGTGTTGCCTGATGTGGATGCAATGGTGAACCCAAACCTTGAGAGCTGTAGCTTTCCATCTAAAGCGCTTGCGGGTGTAGGGGTCGCGTTTTATCTCATGATGGCACTATGCGTTCATATGCGAAAACACAATTGGTTTGCAGAACAGGGGATGCAAGAGCCCAAGTTGATGGAATTGATTGACCTTGTTGCACTGGGTACCGTC
This sequence comes from Vibrio sp. Vb1337, assembly GCF_033338715.1. Taxonomy (NCBI): domain Bacteria; kingdom Pseudomonadati; phylum Pseudomonadota; class Gammaproteobacteria; order Vibrionales; family Vibrionaceae; genus Vibrio; species Vibrio sp. Vb1337. The sequence goes on from NZ_JAWOTD010000013.1 coordinate 75,395, forward strand.
GCCGACGTCGTTCCATTGGATGAAAACAACCGCATTCTTGTACACCAAGGCTTGCAACGTATTCGTGCGGGCAAAGCGCGTCCCGGCATCCAAGCGTTAATTGAGGTCGCTAAGCGCGATGCGCGTCGTTTAGTTGCATCCGATTTTGGCTTTGCTTTAGGTCCACGTATTAACGCAGCAGGCCGTCTTGATGACATGTCTTTCGGTGTTGAACTGCTGATGTGTAACAACATCCACGCAGCTCGTCGCATGGCAAGTGAATTGGATGGCTTGAACCAGACTCGTAAAGAGATTGAAGAAGGCATGAAGCAAGAAGCGATGGCTTTCTGTGAGCGCCTTCAGTTTGGTGAAGGCAATGAGCTTCCTTATGGCTTAGCCTTATTCCAACGTGATTGGCACCAAGGTGTGATTGGTATTTTGGCTTCGCGCATTAAAGAGAAGTTTCATCGTCCAGTCATTGCATTTGCTGATGGTGGAGAAGGGACGATTAAAGGCTCGTGTCGTTCTATTCCGGGGCTACACATGCGCGATGCGTTGGATTTCATCGACACACAAAACCCGGGTTTGATCATCAAGTTTGGTGGACACGCCATGGCAGCAGGCTTAACGATTAAAGAGCAGGATTTTGAGCGTTTCAGTCGTTTGTTTGATGAAGTGGTAAAAAAGGAACTCGATGAAGCGGCGCTAAAAGGCGTGATCATGTCAGATGGCGAACTTAAGCCGGAAGAGTTCTCTATGCATGTTGCTGAACAGCTGCGATCGGGTGGCCCTTTTGGACAAGCTTTCCCAGAGCCAATCTTTGATGGTGAGTTTAAAGTACTGCATCAAAAGCTGGTGGGTGAGAAGCATCTTAAATTGATGTTAGAGCCGCTTTATAAAGGTCACCCTACCAATGTGATGATCGACGGTATCGCATTCAATGTTGATCTACGTCGATGGCCAGATGCATCGGTTAAAACAGTACGTCTCGCGTATAAGCTGGATGTGAATGAATTTCGTGGTAATCAATCATTGCAATTGATGATCGACCATATCGAAGCTAAGTAATACCTAGATCAACCTTTCTTATAGAGTACGGTTGCCCCTAAGTGGGCGTAAAATTTTATGACCGTGCTCTCTCTCACCGCAATCTGATTTCTCATCCGAAATTTTCCTGTATCTCGGTCACATTTTTCAGTAGAATTTCTCGGTTAAATTCTATTCTAAAATGTTGAGTAAACATGTTTGAAATCAATCCAATTAAAAACCGTCTGCAGGACGTGTCTCAGCGCACAAATGTCCTGAGGGGGTATCTTTGACTATGACGCGAAGAAAGAGCGTCTAGAAGAAGTCAACGCAGAACTTGAACAACCAGATGTATGGAACGAACCTGAGCGTGCGCAAGCACTGGGTAAAGAGCGTGCATCACTAGAAGCGGTTGTTGAAACCATTGATCAACTAGAGCAAGGTGTGGAAGATGTAGAAGGTCTTCTTGAGCTGGCTGTAGAAGAAGAAGATCAAGAAACATTTGACGAAATTGAACCAGAACTTGCTGAGTTGGAAGAGAAGCTAGAAAAGCTTGAATTCCGTCGTATGTTCTCTGGCGACCACGATAGCTCTGATTGTTACATCGATTTGCAAGCTGGCTCTGGTGGTACAGAAGCACAAGACTGGACTAACATGCTGCTGCGTATGTACCTACGTTGGGCAGAAGCGAAGGGCTTCAAAGCTGAAGTGATTGAAGTCTCTGAAGGTGAAGTCGCGGGTCTTAAGTCGGCAACAGTTCGCATCTCTGGTGAATATGCGTACGGTTGGTTACGCACTGAAACGGGCGTTCATCGTCTTGTTCGTAAATCTCCGTTCGATTCAGGCGGTCGTCGCCATACGTCATTTGCTTCTGCGTTCATCTATCCAGAGATTGATGAAAACATCGACATCGACATTAATCCTTCCGACCTACGCATTGACGTTTACCGTGCGTCAGGCGCAGGTGGTCAGCACGTAAACACCACAGAATCTGCGGTACGTATTACGCACGTACCTACGAACACAGTGGTTCAGTGTCAGAATGACCGTTCTCAACATAAGAACAAAGATCAGGCAATGAAACAGCTTCGAGCGAAGCTATTTGAGCTTGAATTGCAAAAGCAAAATGCGGAAAAACAAGCTAATGAAGACGCTAAGTCTGACATTGGCTGGGGTAGCCAGATCCGTTCTTACGTATTGGATGACTCACGTATTAAGGACCTCCGTACGGGCATTGAAAACCGTAATACTCAAGCGGTTCTTGATGGCGATCTGGACAAATTTATTGAAGCTAGCCTGAAATCAGGTCTATAAAGCTTTTCACCGACAAAAACAGGATACATCGAAAATGACTGATGCTGTTCAAAACGAAACTGTACTAGAAGAAAATAAGCTGATTGCTGAACGCCGCGCTAAACTGGATGCAATCCGAAAGAGCTGCAAAGCGAACGGCCATCCAAACGACTTCCGTCGTGACGCACTAGCGGGCGACCTTCAGAAAGAGTTCGGTGAAAAGACGAAGGAAGAGCTAGAAGAGCTTAACCACGTAGTAGCAATCGCTGGCCGTATCATGGCTAAACGTGGTCCATTCTTGGTAATTCAAGAAACTTCTGGCCGTATCCAAGCTTACGCTGACAAAGCGGTTCAAAAAGTACTTAAAGAAAAATACCAAGGTCTAGATATCGGTGACATCATCGGTGTTAAAGGTGCACTTCATAAGTCTGGTAAAGGTGACCTATACGTGAACATGGAAGAGTACGAGTTGCTAACCAAAGCACTACGTCCACTTCCAGAAAAGTTCCACGGTCTAACTGACCAAGAGATGCGTTACCGCCAACGTTACGTTGACCTGATCGTTAACGAAGACTCTCGTCAAGCGTTCGTAGTACGTTCTAAAGTCATGTCTGCAATCCGTAACTTCATGATCTCTAAGCAGTTCATGGAAGTTGAAACGCCAATGATGCACGTTATCCCTGGCGGTGCGAGTGCGCGTCCATTCATCACGCACCACAACGCACTAGACATGCCAATGTACCTACGTATCGCGCCAGAGCTATACCTGAAGCGTCTAGTTGTTGGTGGTTTTGATCGCGTATTCGAAATCAACCGTAACTTCCGTAACGAAGGCCTTTCTCCACGTCACAACCCAGAATTCACAATGATGGAATTCTACATGGCGTACGCAGACTACAAAGATCTGATGGACCTAACTGAAGAACTACTAAGCTCAGTGGCGCAAGAAGTTCTAGGTTCAACGTCAATGCCTTACGGTGATGAAACGGTTGAGTTTGGTGGTACTTACACTCGTATGAGCATGTTCGAAGCAATCAAGCACTACAACCCAGACCACGCGCAAATCCAAGCGCTAACAGAAGAAGACCTACAAAACCGTGATCTAATGGTTTCTATCGCGAAATCTGTTCACGTTGAAGTAGAACCTTTCTGGACATGTGGTCAGCTTCTTGAAGAGATCTTTGGTGAAACAGCAGAACCTAAGCTAATGCAGCCTACGTTCATCACTGGCTACCCAGCAGATATCTCTCCACTAGCTCGTCGTAGCGATGACAACCCGTTCTTTACAGACCGCTTTGAATTCTTTATCGGTGGCCGTGAAGTAGCGAACGGTTTCTCAGAGCTTAACGATGCTGAAGACCAAGATGCACGCTTTAAAGCACAGGTTGAAGCGAAAGAGTCTGGTGACGACGAAGCAATGTTCTACGATGCAGACTACATCACTGCTCTAGAGCACGGCCTACCGCCAACAGCAGGCCAAGGTATCGGTATCGACCGTTTGGTTATGCTACTGACTAACACGCACACTATCCGTGACGTGATCTTATTCCCTGCAATGCGCCCGCAAGCGTAATTCGATAGGATGAGTAAAAAACCACCTTCGGGTGGTTTTTTTTTGCCTTTTAGTTAAGCTGATTCAAGTTGTTGCATTTGCCTTTTAATGGGATATGCAAATAAACATTCGCCAAATCTCAATCTATTGCATAGTCTTAATACTGAGACAGACGTGAGGGGGCGGAGTCTCGATAATGTTACCCGCTCGCAAAGATAAGTTTGTGGCACAAAATTTCTATTAACAATGAAAAAGGGTTAGAGAATGGCTGGGCAGTTTAAGATGGATTCCATCCCGGGATCGCTTGTGGTAGTTGGCGGTACTTATGAGCCTTGGTTATCGGTACTGGAGCAAGTGGGCTGGAAGTGTCACCAAGTAGGTGACTTACGCAAAGCTAATACGCTGTTAGAAGATATTGGTCCATGTATCGGTATTGTTGATCTCAGCCATGACGAGTTCAGCTTGAATGGTTTGGCGAACTTAGTCAGCTCTCACAAACACGTACGTTGGTTAGCGTTTATTCGTGAATCTCAGCTTGGCACTGACACCATATGCCAGTTCATTGTTAACTTTTGTATCGATTTTTTCACAGCGCCGATCCCAGATGCACAGTTATTAAGCACAATAGGTCACCAGCTTGGCATGCTTAAGTTGGAGAAAAAAGTTTGGCCTAGTTTTGGTAGCAGTTTAGATATGGGTTTGATCGGTGAATCTATCCCGATGAAACGTTTACGCGATCAAGTGAAGCGCATTGGTCCAACGGACGTCAGCATTCTGATTTCTGGGGAAAGTGGGACTGGTAAAGAGGCGGTTGCTAGGGCCATCCATAAAGTCTCTTCACGCTCTCATAAACCGTTTATGGCAATTAACTGTCGCGCACTCAATGAACAACGTTTCCAAGCTGAAGTATTTGGTATTAACGCCGATGAAGATATGGAAGCATGCCTGCTTGAACAAGCAGATGGCGGCACCGTGTTATTTAACGACATTCTTACCATTTCAAAAGAGCAGCAAATGAATCTGCTTAGATTCTTGCAAGAAGGCACCATTGATACCAAAGATGGCGTAAAAGCGGTTAACGTACGCATTCTTGCTGCCAACTCGTCAGATGTTGAAAAAGCTTTGATTGACGGTGACTTCAATGAAGAGCTTTACCATTACATCAACGTCCTGCGCATCAATGTCCCTAGCTTGAAAGAACGTGCGAGTGACATCGCATTGCTGGCTCGTTTCTACTTACAAGAGTTCTCAAAAGAGTACAACTCGCAAGCAAAAAGCTTTTCTGAGGATGCATTCAAGGCACTGACACGTTATTTCTGGCCTGGAAATGTGCGTGAGCTGATGAACCAAGTGAAGCGAGCGGTATTAATGTCCGACAGCGTAATGATTGAAGAGCATCACTTAGATTTACCTCAACGTAATGACTCAAAGCGCAGCTTGAAATCAATCCGAGAGAAGAGTGAACGTGATGCGTTGCTGGTTGTTTTGGAATCTCATTCTGGTCAAGTTTCAAATGCGGCGAAAGAGCTCGGAGTTTCGCGTGCAACCATGTATCGACTACTTAATAAACATAACTTGATTTCCGAACAAGCCATGTAGTTGGCCTTTCCCTGTGTCAAATAGGCGAATAAATACAATAAAAGAGAGTGGCCACAGAGCCGCTCTTTTTATTTTTTGTTTGGTTTGATTTATAAAATCCGCAAATTTATATATTCCTCAGGTGAATATGTTATACATAAAAGTATATGAAACTAAATTGCGGTGTATTGATTTGTTTTTAATCAAAAAGGCAAAAAATGTTTGATATATATTCATCAAAGCTTACAATTTAACCGTAACTCAATGAGTTATACCTTTCATAAACGGATTAATTTTTAGCTAGGAGGCGCAAGATGAAACATTACGTTGTTAACACCACTGCTTGCGCTGATCGTATGCCTATCGCTCCGATAACCCTTAAATCGGATGATACCAATACCACTGGCTCACAAGATAAAAATTAATCCGTAACCTATCATATTTATTACTAGGCTGCGGGAAAGTAGCGGCTTAGTATCAACAGAATATTTCTGTTCATTTTACGCACTATTTTTCCCAGTCGAATACATCGATAATCGGAGAAAATATTATGCGTCACTCTATTTACCTACAATTGGCCACTTTGCTATTGAAAGCAGACCTTAAACGCGAAGAAAAGCAATGGCAGCGCACTATACGCCGAACTGCTCATGATATTCCATGGACGAATGTTCATCTATTGAGAGATATTGGTTTAGATCGCGATGGTCGTTCTACACGTGCCAATGTTCCGGATGCAGTAAAAGTTGAACGTCGAGTTCGTCACCTTCGTCGAGTCTTAACGTCGCGAATAATGACGTAATCGTTAGCGTGTTGGACTGACTGAGTTGCTAACGAGTCATTCAACACGCTTAACTTTTTATATGAAGTATGACTTCATTGGATAAACAGCTGATCTTGAAGATCAGCTGTTTTCGTTTGAAGGGAGCTTTACCGTTAAGGGCAAGGATTCGAGTAAGTTGTACCTATTGCTTGAATTTCAGTAAGTAGTTCGTCGCTAAGTTGCAAGTCAATACTGTCGATATTGGCTTTTAATTGGTCTAGGTTTGTTGCTCCGATAATGTTAGAAGCAACAAATGGACGCTGATTGACAAATGCGAGTGCCATTTGTGCAGGATCCAAACCATGCTCTTGGGCTAAATTGACGTAAGCTTCGGTCGCTTTAACACCTTGCGGAGTGAAGTAGCGCGCAAAACGCTCCCACTTAGTGCATCGAGCGCCTTCAGGTTTTGCCCCGTTTAGGTATTTACCACTCAGGCAGCCAAATGCCAAAGGAGAGTAGGCAAGTAACTGAACGCCTTCGTAATGGCTGATTTCAGACAAGCCTACTTCGAAGCTGCGGTTCAATAAGTTATATGGGTTTTGAATGGAGACAATTCTTGGCAAATCGTGTTTTTCTGCCAAACGCAGTAGCGACATCACACCCCACGGCGTCTCGTTGGATACGCCGATATAGCGCACTTTACCTGCATTCACTAATTCAGTAAGCGCTTCCAACGTTTCAATTAACGTGACTTCTTCTTGTTTGTCAGGGTATGGGTAGTTGAGTTGACCAAAGCAGTTGGTTTGACGCTGCGGCCAATGTAGTTGGTACAAATCGACATAATCGGTTTGTAGACGATTAAGGCTGTCATCAATTGCTGTATGGATGTGGCGACGATTAAGGCTCATGTTGTCTCTAATGTGAGGAACATTGCGAGGGCCTGCCACTTTTGTTGCCAGTACTACTTTTTCTCTTTTGCCGCTTTTTGCTAACCAATTACCGATGTATTGCTCGGTAAGCCCTTGTGTTTCCGATCTTGGCGGTACAGGGTACATCTCTGCGGTATCGATGAAGTTCACCCCATGATCGAGGGCAAAGTCGAGCTGTTCAAAGGCGTCCTTTTCTGTGTTTTGCTCGCCAAACGTCATAGTGCCGAGGCAGATTTTACTGATCTCAAGTGATGAGTGCGGTAGTTTTGTGTATTGCATATCACGTCCTTGAAGAGTTACCGACTAAATAAGTGATTCCAATATAGGGGATTTTTAGCCGCAATCGCAAATGATTTACGTATAAAGGAAGAGCAAACTCGAAAGCTACAGTTAGCCTAACTACACTTAAATGATCGTGTGAAGGAGGTATGTTATGCAGAAGCATCAATTGGACATGTGGCTACATGGTCCACATAAAGATACTTATAAAACTCCCAAAGTATTTGTGATTGGGTGTTCTGATGTCTCTGACTATCTTTTAGCTGTGGAGTACAAGCATCAACTTGAGCCGATTAAAGACGGTGAAGACCCGATACATTTTGGCTCTCTAGACTTAGTAAAAGAAGAACTATTGAGGCTAGGGGTCGATAAAGCGTATTTAAGGCTGCGCAATGCGTATGACGAATGTGGCACTGAAGAGGCAGCCTCGTACTGCGATATTGAGTTATCGCTCGTGACGCACTAAATAGCTGATATGGTTTTATTCTGGTTGAGTGTTAATGTAGTGCTTGAGTAAGATCTGTTCAGTAAACTGTGTTCTAAGGTAAAAGCCTCGGGGCAGAGTTTTCATCGGCTTACCATTTGAGTTGTATGCTTCGGTGAGCGCTTTTGCATTTGCGGCTTTAGGGCGAAGATGCAGCGCTTCTCCGTGTCTGGCGGAAATTTGATCAAATCTTCCCAAGACGATCATCTCCATTAACTCTTCCCAGTCATTTCGCAAAATCCGTTCTTGTTCTTCATCTGGTGACCAAATGAGTGGACTGCCCACACGTCTTTCAGCGAGTGGGATTTCTCGTTCTCCTTCTACGGGTACCCAAAGCACACGAGATAGCTTGTTTCGAACATGACTTGTTTCCCATGTAAGACCATGAACACCAGTGAGGGGGGCCACAGAAACAAAGGTTGTTTCTAAAGGTTTGCCAGAGTAACTAATCGGAATACTTTTCAACTCGATCCCTAGTTTTGCGAAATCTTGTTGAGGTTTACTGCCTGCTGGAGCGCCCAAGTGCCATTCGAGTAATTGACCCACCCAACCTTTATCACGTTTTAAGTTTTCAGGAACAATCATATTCGCCTCGGTGGCCAACTCAGCAAAACTGAGTCCTGCCATATCATGCGCTCGTTCCAATAGCTCTGCTTCTGTTTGTGGTTCTGGTTTCATAGTTACAAGGTGGTATTACAAAAAATATAGTTTATCAAACTCCGACCAAATCTACTGTTTAAGATTTCACCGAGGCGGTGTAAGAACGATCAATTCATAACTTATCCACAGGCGGAGGAGGTATTGATAAGATCCTGACGGGGTCTGTATGAATAAACAGGGGTTAAAATGCATTTTTGGGGTTGATTTTGTTGTAATCATCTAAACGAATAGCAGGTGAGTGTGGATAAATAGCCTGTTGGTGGATCTTTGACCGATCTGAGTTTGGTGAAAAGATCATCAAGAAATTGAAGATCGAATTATCGTTATTTTTAAAAATAAATACTTTTTTATCAATATTTTATGTTTGTTTTTTTGTTTATTCATTTGTTTTTCATTTGATGGGATTGAACTGAATTACTCATTTGAATTGAATTCTTCACAAAGTTATTCACAGAAAAGGTGAATAAATGTGGGCGATGTCTCACTCTTGTGTTGATAAGGTATGGTTTGATTAAAAGATATCCAAAAATGGTGAAAAGGTAATAAATCTTGCTCATATCACATCAGTAAGTTTGCTAGTAATGGGGATATGTGGAAAAATCACGGTAATAAAAAATTTATTCATAGAGGTTAGCCAGTGATAGATGGCGATGGTTACCGACTTAATGTTGGTATTGTGATATGTAATAACCATGGTCAGGTCTTCTGGGCTAAACGATACGGGCAACACTCATGGCAATTTCCACAAGGTGGGATTGACGAAGGTGAAACCCCTGAACAAGCCATGTTCAGGGAGTTATATGAAGAAGTCGGTTTAACGAAAAAAGACGTTAAGATCATTGCAACAAGTCGTCATTGGTTAAGATATAAGCTACCAAAGCGATTGGTGCGTTGGGACTCCAAGCCTGTTTGTATCGGCCAAAAACAGAAATGGTTTCTGCTGAGATTAGAATGCGATGAGTCTCGCATTAATATGCAACGCGGAAAATCCCCTGAATTTGATGGTTGGCGCTGGGTAAGTTACTGGTATCCAGTTAGGCAAGTTGTTTCTTTCAAGCGAGATGTTTATCGACGAGCGATGAAAGAATTTGCATCCTTAGCCATGCCTTTTCGAGAGAGAAAAGCGAAAGGGAAAAGAAAAAAACAACGTAGAGGATAATCATGCTCAGTCAGCTAAGGGAAATAGTTGAGAAAGTCTCCAGGGTCGATGATGTGCATCTGGCACTCGATATATTGGTGAAAGAGACTTGTGCTGCCCTTAGTACTGAGTGCTGTACTATCTATCTTGCTAATGAAGAAATGCAGCGCCTTGAGTTAATGGCAACTCAAGGCCTTATTTTTGAAGGTGATAGTATTCATATCAACTTCAATGAAGGCTTGGTTGGGTTGGTAAAACGAAGCGCTGAACCCCTTAACCTTGCCGAAGCCTCAAAACACCCCGAGTTCAAATTCTTTCCTCAACTCGGCGAACAGATTTACCACTCTTTTTTAGCTACTCCAATCATTCATCGTAAACAAGTTTTAGGTGTGTTGGTGATCCAACAAAAAACGCCGCGCTTGTTTAGTGAAATGGAAGAATCGTTTCTTGTTACCTTATCCGCTCAGTTAGCGGTGCTCATTGCACATGCGCAGAATCTTGGGCATTGGCAGTTAGCATCTAAACCCACGGTATTAAAAGGTTTGCCTGCGTCTACTGGTGTCGCGATTGGAGAGTTTTGGTTCGACAATACCCAGCCGAGTTTATCGGATGTTTTCCCTTCGTCCACGTTAGATAAGGAACGCGAGCACGAGACACTACTGGTGGCCATAGAGCGAGCGTTAAATGACTTTCGCCGTATGCGGAAAAAACTGGACAGTGAAATCAACAAAGATGCGCTGGCGATCTTCGATCTGTTTACTCACTTACTGAATGATCCGATGCTTCGCGGTGATTTGAAGAAGCAGATTGAAAAAGGAGATAGGGCAGACTGGGCGTTACGCCAAGTTGTAGAGTCATACTCGAATCGATTTGCCAGAATGTCGGATGTATACATGCGTGAAAGAGCGCAAGATATCCGAGAGTTAGGGCAAAGGCTGCTCTATTTTCTGCACAACAGCGAGCAAGAAAATTCTGCAATTGATCGTCCCATTATTTTGGTGGCGAATGAACTCACTGCCACCTTGCTCGCTTCTGTACCTAAAGAGTTTTTGTTAGCTGTCGTATCATTAGAGGGAGGCGCAAACTCTCACGCTGCCATTTTATCTCGAGCTCTTGGGGTCCCTGCAGTCATGGGCGCCAACATTAATCCGGATGTGGTTAATGGCAAACTCGGGATAGTCGACGGCTATACGGGTGAGATCTTCTTAGAGCCAAACCGCCAGTTGTTGCGAGAGTATCGCAGCTTAGTAAGCGAAGAGTCTGAACTGTTTGCCATGGTAAACAAGGACCTCGCACTCCCTGCGGTTACGCAAGATAATCACCATATCGAAATTATGCTGAATGCGGGACTCAGTGCAGACAGTAATATTGCCATCAACACAGGTGTTGATGGTGTTGGGTTGTACCGAACTGAGATTGCATTTTTACTTCAGCATCACTTTCCTTCGGAAGATGAGCAGTATCATCAATACCAAGCAATACTTAACAGCTATCCGAATCAACGAGTAGTGATGCGTACTTTGGATATTGGTGGTGACAAACCTTTGCCGTATTTGCCCATCGAAGAAGATAATCCGTTTCTAGGCTGGCGTGGCATTCGTTTTACATTGGATCATCCAGACATTTTCTTGATCCAGCTGCGTGCAATGTTAAGAGCGAGTGCAGAAAGCGGAAACTTAAGTATCTTATTGCCAATGGTGTCAGGGGTAAAAGAGCTAGACGATGCCATTAGCTTGATTAATCAAGCTCACAGCGAAGCCGTTTTGCTTGATGATAGAATTCAATTCCCACAAATTGGGGTCATGATTGAAGTACCATCGATGGTGTATCTGTTGCCAACGATCGCTCACCGTGTTGATTTTGTTTCTGTCGGGACAAACGATTTAACTCAGTATTTATTAGCGGTAGATAGGAACAATTCGCGCGTCGCGGATGTCTATGAATCTATGCATCCTGCGGTACTGTTAGCGCTTAAGCAAATCCATGACGTGTGCGATAAGTATCGGGTGCCAGTGTGTATTTGTGGTGAGTTAGCTGGCGACCCATTTGGCGCTCTTCTCTTACTTGGGTTAGGGTATACCAGTTTGAGTATGAACACCTCCAACGTGGCTAAGGTGAAATATTTGATTCGTCATAGCCAACAAGAAGAATTAGAAAAATTAGCGGAGCAAGCAATGACAAAGTCCTACGGGGAGGACATTCATCAAATGATGCATGACTTCTTCATCCAACAGGGTTTTGCGGGCTTTATCCGTGCAGGTAAAAAGTAGGAAATCGTGACCGTCTCTTTATTTTTGTTATTGTTGGCGCTAGGCGCTTTTGTGGGTGTGATGGCGGGGTTACTCGGTATCGGTGGTGGTTTGATTGTTGTTCCTGCCTTGTTGTATTTGCTTCCTCTTGCTGGGATCTCTCCAGAAATGAGTATGCACATGGCCTTAGCCACTTCGTTATCGAGTATTATTGTCACGTCTGGCTCATCGGCGATGAATCACCTTAAGCTCGGCAATGTCGATATGTTTGTCGTAAAATGGTTGATGCCTGGTGTGGTCATTGGTGGCTTTGTTGGTGCCAATATTGCTGAGTGGATCCCTACACACTATTTGCCGAAAGTGTTTGGTGTCATTGTTCTTTGCCTGTCAGTACAAATGTTTCGTTCCATTAAAGTTACGAGCAGTAAACCTATGCCGAGCAGCCCTGTGACTGTAGTTTACGGCACGGGAATTGGTGTCGTATCAAGCCTTGCTGGTATTGGTGGTGGCTCACTGTCGGTACCATTTTTAAATAAACATGGGATAGAGATGCGTAAAGCGGTGGGCTCATCCTCCGTTTGTGGTTGCGTGATTGCTATTTCTGGTATGATCGGCTTCATCTTACATGGCTATAAAGTGGAAGGCTTACCTTCATACAGTATTGGCTATGTTTATCTTCCCGCTTTATTAGCGATTGCTATGGCCTCGATGCTCACAACAAAAGTGGGTGCGAAGCTCGCAACTAACCTTCCAACTGCGGTATTAAAAAAGATATTCGCGGTGTTCTTAATGTTTGTTGCAGCGACCATGCTGCTCTAAGTTTGTACCCAAGTCATTCTCGCTGAACCAAGCATCTAGAGGTTACTTGGGTATATTTATTTTGTTGTGATAAGAAGAGAATGATTTATGTCTCAGGGATATATTGAATTTCCCAATATTGATCCGGTTTTAATCTCTATTGGTCCTGTTTCGGTTCGTTGGTACGGTTTGATGTACCTTGTTGGCTTTATATTTGCTCTATGGTTAGCGAACCGACGTGCGGATAAGCCTGGAAGTGGTTGGACACGAGAGCAGGTTTCTGATTTGTTGTTCGCAGGCTTCCTTGGCGTGGTGATTGGTGGCCGTGTAGGCTACGTGCTTTTCTACAATTTTGAGCTCTTCCTGGCTGACCCTTTGTATCTATTTAAAGTGTGGACCGGTGGTATGTCTTTCCACGGGGGCTTACTGGGTGTGATTACTGCGATGTTCTGGTATGCACACAAAAACGGGCGAACTTTCTTCGGTGTTGCTGACTTTATCGCGCCGCTTGTGCCATTTGGTTTGGGTATGGGGCGTTTAGGTAACTTCATGAACAGCGAGTTGTGGGGCCGAGTAACGGATGTGCCTTGGGCGATCGTTTTCCCAAATGGTGGTCCACTGCCACGTCATCCATCGCAGCTTTATGAAATGGCGCTTGAAGGTATCGTCCTTTTCTTCATTTTGAATTGGTTCATCAAGAAACCTCGTCCTCTAGGTTCTGTTTCAGGACTCTTTCTTGCGGGTTACGGAACCTTCCGTTTCCTAGTAGAATACGTGCGCGAACCAGACGCTCATTTGGGTTTATTCGGTGGCTTTATTTCCATGGGACAGATTTTATCCCTGCCAATGGTGGTTATCGGTGTCCTCATGATGGTTTGGGCATACAAACGTGGTCATTACAAAGACGAATTACCACAAAAGACGAAGTAAGGTATTGGTGTGAAACAGTATTTAGATTTGTGTCAACGCATCGTTGACCAAGGTGTTTGGGTTGAAAATGAGCGTACAGGCAAGCGCTGCCTGACCGTAATCAACGCGGATTTAACCTACGATGTTGCGAACAATCAATTTCCGTTGGTCACCACACGTAAAAGTTTTTGGAAAGCGGCCGTTGCAGAACTATTAGGGTATATTCGTGGTTACGATAATGCGGAAGATTTTCGTAAGCTGGGCACGAAAACCTGGGATGCCAATGCCAACCTAAATGATGCCTGGTTGAATAACCCATACCGTAAAGGTGAAGACGACATGGGCCGTGTCTATGGGGTTCAAGGGCGCGCCTGGGCGAAACCTGATGGTGGTCATGTTGACCAGCTACGTAAGATAGTGGATGACTTAACGCGTGGTGTTGATGACCGCGGTGAAATCTTGAACTTCTACAATCCGGGTGAGTTCCACATGGGGTGCTTGCGTCCTTGTATGTACAGTCACCATTTTTCATTGCTGGATGATACGCTTTACCTGAATAGTACTCAGCGTTCGTGTGATGTACCGCTTGGCTTAAACTTCAATATGGTTCAAGTTTACGTGTTCTTGGTGATTATGGCGCAAATTACGGGCAAGAAACCTGGTCAGGCATTTCATAAGATTGTGAATGCTCACATTTATGAAGATCAGCTTGAACTGATGCGCGATGTTCAGTTGAAACGTGAGCCATTAAAAGCGCCGACGTTCCATATCAACCCAGAGATTAAATCTCTAGAAGATTTGGAAACATGGGTCACACTGGATGACTTTTGGGTTGAAGGGTACGAGCATCACGATCCTATTCGTTACCCATTCTCAGTGTAACGAGTATCGTTCTTCAAGATATAGAAAAAGCTCCGAATGGAGCTTTTTTCTTTTTTGTACTTAGAAGGTATTATTTTAGTGCACTGACAATATAACGGTGAATTGGGTTGGTCTGCATCGGTGTGGACAGTGCCGGGCTAATAAACTTAGGTTGAGTGAATATTTCTTTACTCACTAATGAACGGATAAGCTCAAAGTACTTCAGCTCTGTTTTCCCGCACAACAATAGTGAAAAGTCATCGCCCAATCTATCATAGGCATTGAGCACCTCTCGGAATCCTCTAAGATACAAGTAATCCTTCGTTAAACCTCCACCTCGATAGACTCGGGCAGTCGTTGTAAATGCTTGAAGATCAGAAGCTTTATACTGTTCTTTTAATAGCATGAACGTATGGCGGAAATCGCGATCCTTGATCATCGACTCTACTGCCAGAACTCGTAAGGCTAAGGTTCTTAGGCGCTTGATACTGAAATGTCCTGACAGATACTCACATAATATAGCCAGCCCTTCTTGAGTGTTGGTATTGGCAGGACAACCTAAGCTCAGGACTTTTAGCGGTTGTTGACGACCGTTAAGCGTAGTTAGGAGATGTACTCCCATTTCATGATGTGCAAGAGCCTCCAGCTCATCAGTGGTGATGTACGCCGCGTGGTTAATTTTGACTCGAGATCCTGAAACTAGTGCGTTTGCTAACATCCCGTCCAACACCTGTATTTCACATTCATACCCATTGCGTTGAGCAAAATTTTGCATGAAACGTGCTATTGCACGGCTATCGTGCTGAGGTTCTTTTTCTTCTTCTGTAGGAAGGTGCAATATGAAATGGGCGTTGGCAATATCTTTGGCGCTCGGTTCCCCATAATAGCGTAAGGAGTTATAAAGAAACTCTTGCGTACCTATGGTATTCACTTGATCCAGTTTATCTGCATAAGACTGAATTACATCCGCGTACAGCTTCTGCAGTTGGGTGTCTTGAATGTTTTCTAGAGGTAGCTCATATAGACGTCGCTTTGCACTGTGGGTATCTACGTTAGTAATTGAATATTGAAAATTAGGCTCTTGAGAATATTTGTTTTTAATGAAACGTTCTCTTTCTTGAGCATAATTAAGAGGATTCACGCTACTGAGGATATCAATATCAGCAACCAGTTGGGTTAGGTTTTCGTCTATTGCGAGTAGCTGATCAGAAATAGCGTCATTAAGCTGCGTCATGTTGTCGACTCCAAATGAGATAGCTCAGCATAAGCATGCTGAGATGTGGCTCAAATTATCACCGGACAAGCGATTTGAACAGTTTAATTATCATAAAAAAGGCTCCACGATGTGGAGCCTAAACAATAAGCGATGGTATGTCGTTGTTGTTACGTTGTTAGGGCTAGAATTGCACCTGGTAGAATAACGAATACTGACATTAGGTAACCACCAACAACTGCTTTATTCTTAATAGCCATTTCAGAAATCATCTCAGCGCCTTTAACCGGAATCTCACGTAGGAATGGAATTCCAAAGATAAATAGCGTCGCCATGATGTTAAACACTAAGTGGACTAGAGCGATTTGTAGTGCGAATACTGCGAACTCTCCAGATACCGCTGTCGCTGCTAGAAGTGCCGTAATACAAGTACCAATGTTAGCACCCAGAGTGAAAGGGTAGATATCTCGTACTTTCAACACGCCAGTACCAACCAACGGAACCATTAAACTTGTCGTGGTTGAGGAAGATTGTACTAGAACGGTCACGATTGAGCCTGATACGATGCCGTGAATAGGACCACGACCGATGGCGTTTTTCAAAATTTCACGTGCGCGACCAACCATTAGGCTCTTCATCAATTTACCCATCACTGTGATTGCAACGAAGATAGTCGCAATACCCAAAGCAATAAGCATGACGCCGCCAACAGTATCACCGAAGGTAGAAAGTGGCTCTTTAATTGCGCCTACGACTGGCTTTGTAATTGGTTTAATAAAGTTGAAGCCTTTAATGCTCATATCACCAGTAGCAAGCAGTGGAGAAACAAGCCAGTGAGAAACTTTCTCTAAAATGCCGAACATCATTTCCAACGGAAGGAAAATAGCGACAGCAAGCAAGTTGAAGAAGTCGTGAATGGTTGCACTTGCAAATGCACGTTTGAACTCTTCTTTACAGCGCACGTGGCCAAGAGACACAAGCGTATTGGTCACTGTGGTACCAATGTTAGCACCCATCACCATAGGGATAGCGGTTTCTACAGGTAAGCCACCTGCAACCAAGCCTACAATAATAGACGTTACAGTACTTGAAGACTGAATTAAGGCTGTTGCCACCAAGCCGATCATTAGACCTGCAACTGGGTGTGCGGCAAATTCAAATAGCACCTTAGCTTGATCGCCAGTTGCCCATTTAAAGCCACTACCAACCATAGATACTGCTAGAAGAAGCAGATATAACATGAATGCCAAGTTAGCCCAGCGTAACCAACGAGCTGTGCTCGAAATTGGTGCCACTGTTGAAGTAGCTTGGTTCATCATAATTTTCTCCGTTGACCTTTCAGTTCATTTTTCGGTCTGTAGTTGAATCTGTGGGCGATGTTAGAGAACAAATATTTCAGTAATATTACAGATTTCTTGCTGTGAGAGATTTTTATTGTTCTTTTTGATAATGGCGTAAAAGAGGAAGAAAATTAATTTTTAACCTGTTGATTTTAATGGTTAAATTTTGATTTCGTTTTGTTTGGTTTTTGCGCTTTTTTTTGTAGAGAAAATGCGCCTCAGTTCAACTTTTATGACAGTATTGACTTTATACTTTCGGTAAAACTTATGCTTTTGTAAGGTATTGTATGGTTTTGTCGAGTTTATTGTTTGTCTCTGTCACATTTGGTATAAAAAGTATCACTTTCTTTTCGGGACTCGATCATGTCACATCTAAACTACAACCATCTCTATTATTTCTGGATGGTGTGCAAACAGGGCTCTGTAACTAAGGCGGCTGACGCGCTCTTCCTGACACCGCAAACCGTGACAGGACAGATTAAAGCGCTTGAAGAGCGCATGAAAGGAAAGTTAACCAAGCGCAATGGTCGTACAGTTGAGCCCACTGAGTTAGGTCAGCTTGTGTTTAAGTACGCCGACCGGATGTTCGGTTTGAGCTATGAGATGTTAGATATCGTCAATTACAGCCAGCACTCGAACATTCTATTTGAAGTTGGTGTAGCCGATGCATTATCTAAACGCTTGGTCAGTAAAGTACTGATGACGACCGTCCCGGAAGATAACAGTATTCATTTACGCTGTTATGAATCAACCCACGAACTGCTACTTGAACGCCTTTCTCAGCACAAGCTAGATATGATCCTTTCGGATTGTCCCGTTGATTCTACTCAAAGTCCTGGCCTTTATAGCAAAAAGTTAGGTGAAAGTAGCATGAGCTTTTTTGCTTCTTCTGAAATTGAAAATGTGCGATTTCCTGAGATCTTGGAACAAAAAAAACTTCTGATTCCCGCGAGCCGAACGGCTATGGGGCGTAAAGTTATTCAATGGTTTGATCGTCAAGGCCTTCAAGCCAATGTGCTGGGGGAGTTTGATGATGTTGCGTTGATGAAAGCTTTTGCTCGGTACCACGACGATGTGATTTTCTTGGCACCGACCGTATACATGTCGGAGATTGAAGACGACCGAAATTTACAGCTAATTGGCCATGTCGATGGGCTAAAAGAAGAGTACTACGTGATTTTTGCGGAACGAATGATCCAACACCCCGCGGTAAAAAATGTTTGTGATGCTGATTTCAGTCAAATGTTTGAGTAAACCCGTATCGTTGCGTAAATAAATAGATTACTATCAATAAAAATATAATTCTAAATAATGTCTAAGTAAGCAAGATACTTGTTTTAGTGAGCAAAACTATTAATTATTGATGGCGTACCAATTAAAATCCTTGGTGGATAATATTGGTGTATCACTAACAACTAAATTAGAGGTTCTAATAATGAAGACTCTGGGAGTGTATCTTGATTTTCTTAGATATATAAATCAGTGCAACACAACAAGCTGGCCAGGGTTGGAATAAGTAAGTTGTAGCTAGAGGTCCAACACATGAATCTACAAGAAATGGAGCAGAACTCCGCAAAAGCCGTCGTGTTGCTCAAAGCGATGGCAAACGAGAGACGCCTACAAATCCTTTGTATGCTGCATAACCAAGAGCTGTCCGTGGGAGAGCTGTGTGCAAAGTTAGAGCTAAGCCAGTCGGCATTATCTCAGCATCTTGCTTGGCTTCGCCGTGATGAGTTAGTCACGACAAGGAAAGAAGCACAAACGGTGTACTACACATTAAAGAGTGATGAAGTGAAAGCGTTAATAAAAACACTGCATAGTCTTTATTGTGCTGAGAGTGCTCAACATTAATTAAATAGTCCTAATATACTGCTCATCTTAGAGTGTGAATCTAACTTGTTGGAATATTTGAGAGTGGCGTTAAACTTTTGATGATAGGGTACTACTCATCGACCAATTTGCTTTGTTCTCAAGTGTTTTATTAGTGCTTTCTAGTTTGAGCGTTATATGGGTAATGAATAAGCTGATGTCTTTAAATGGGACATTCAGAAAAAGAAAAGCTGGCATTGCCAGCTTTTTTTATTAAGAAAATTTTGTAGATATAAAAAAACCGACACAAGGTCGGTTTTTTCTTCACTGTAAAATCAGGACTCTATTAAAGAGCTTTGATTTGTGCAGCGAAACGAGACTTATGGCGAGCTGCTTTATTCTTGTGAATAAGGCCTTTAGTTGCCATGCGGTCTAGGATAGGTGTAACTACAGCGAATGCAGCAGTTGCAGCTTCTTTGTCGCCTGCTTCGATAGCAGCAACAGTTTTCTTCATGTAAGTACGCATCATTGAGCGACGGCTAGCATTGTGCTGACGACGTTTCTCAGCTTGGATAGCGCGCTTCTTAGCAGATTTACTATTTGCCAAGGGTCTAACTCCCAAAAACTTAGTTCTGTGACAATTTAAGGGCGAGGAATATCCCTCATTTGCGCTTAAATGTCAAATGATTTGTGCAAAAACCGATCTAAGCCAAAACAAATTTTGGTAAGAGAGGTTATCGCGGTTAAGATGGCGAGGATTCTAACAGCATTTTTATACCAATGCTAATAATTATCCGCGAAAGGCACACTTATTCCTTACAGCCCGCGGATAGATTTTTGACGTCTATTTGCAGCACCTGTCAGAGAAACAGTATAGGGTTAGCTGTCTTATGGTGATATTCCGAGGTTACAGTGAGTAAACGACTACTCAAGTCTGGCATGATCGTCAGTGCTATGACATTTATTTCCCGCGTTCTTGGCCTAGTTCGTGATGTTGTAGTGGCAAATTTAATGGGGGCAGGAGCAAGCGCAGACGTCTTTTTCTTCGCCAATAAAATTCCTAATTTTTTACGACGTTTGTTTGCTGAAGGTGCTTTTTCCCAAGCGTTTGTACCCGTTTTAACGGAAAGCCATGCTCAAGGCGACATGGATAAAACTCGGGAGCTCATTGCTCGTGCAGCGGGCACGTTGGGGGTGATAGTCTCAATTGTTACCATCTTAGGTGTTCTAGGTTCCGGTGTGGTGACTGCACTGTTTGGTTTTGGTTGGTTCCTAGACTGGATGCATGGTGGTCCCGCGGCTGAGAAGTTCGAACTTGCTAGCGTGATGCTCAAGATTACCTTTCCTTATTTATGGTTCATCACTTTTGTTGCCCTATCGGGAGCCATTCTTAATACACTAGGTAAGTTTGCGGTTTCTTCGTTTACTCCTGTCTTCCTCAATGTGATGATCATTTTGGCAGCATGGTTTATCTCGCCGCAGATGTCACAGCCAGAGATAGGTCTTGCCATCGGTGTTTTCCTTGGTGGTTTGGTTCAGTTCTTATTTCAAATCCCTTTCCTTATTAAAGCGGGGGTTATGGTTAAGCCGAAATGGGGCTGGCGCGATCCGGGCGTGGTGAAGATCCGAACCTTAATGATTCCTGCTTTGTTCGGTGTGTCGGTAAGCCAAATCAACTTGTTGTTTGATACTTTTATTGCCAGCTTTCTGCAAACCGGTTCGATCAGTTGGTTGTACTATTCAGATCGCTTGTTGGAATTCCCGTTAGGTCTGTTTGGTATTGCTATTGCAACGGTGATTTTACCAGCATTATCACGCAAACATGTTGACGCACAAAATGAAGGATTCGCACAAACCATGGACTGGGGGGTGCGCATGGTGATCTTACTTGGCCTTCCTGCAATGCTTGGTTTGATGGTACTGGCAAAACCTATGTTGATGGTGTTATTCATGCGAGGTGAGTTTTCGCCACAAGACGTACATCAAGCATCATTGTCACTCTTTGCTTACGCTTCAGGCTTGTTGAACTTTATGCTGATTAAAGTGCTTGCTCCGGGTTATTACTCGCGTCAAGACACCAAAACGCCAGTGAAATATGGCATCATTGCGATGGTGACCAACATGGTATTTAATGCAATTTTTGCGTACTTCTATGGCTACGTTGGCTTGGCTATCGCGACAGCACTATCGGCATTTGTGAATATGGCACTGCTGTATCGTGGCCTGCACATCGCAGAGGTATACCAAATCACTAAGCGAACCGTCTTCTTTATTATACGTTTAGCTATTGCTGGCGCGGCGATGGTGGCGGCAATCTTATGGCAACTGGAAGATATGTCAGTATGGCTGGGCTGGAGCTTTGCTCACCGAAGCGCGGTGCTAGGGATGTTGATCGGTTTAGGAGCCGTGGTTTACCTAGTGGTTCTATTTTTAACTGGTGCGCGTTTAAAAGACCTAAAAGCTGGGACAGACTGAGGGTGATTAGTATATAATCCGTCAGTTTCACACAGTGTAAAGTAAAACAGAGGCAGAAAGCAGTATCCAATGGAACTGATTAGAGGCATTCACAATATCAACCCGCGACATCATGGTTGTGTGCTGACTATTGGCAATTTCGATGGTGTCCATAAAGGCCATCAACAAGTATTGCAGCAAGTGTCTGAGCAAGCGGACAGGCTATCCTTGCCTTCTGTTGTGATGACCTTTGAACCTCAGCCGATGGAGCTGTTTGCCAAAGACAAGGCACCTGCAAGGTTGACGCGATTACGCGATAAGTTCGTGCAATTGAGTAAGCTCGATATTGACCGCTTACTGTGTGTCAATTTCAATCGCCATTTTGCAAGTTTAACCGCGGAAGAGTTTATCCGTGACTTGTTGGTCGAGCGTTTGGGTGTTAAGTTTCTTGTCGTTGGTGATGATTTCTGCTTTGGCAAAGGCCGTACAGGTAACTTTGCAATGCTGCAGGAAGCAGGGGAAAAATACGGCTTTGACGTCGTAAGTACCCAGAGCTTTTGTTTACAACAATTACGTGTCAGCAGTACGGCTATCCGTCAAGCGCTGGCGCGTGACGATTTGCATTCCGCGCAACAGATGCTGGGAAGAAACTACAGCATCAGCGGTCGTGTTTCTCACGGAAGAAAGCTAGGTCGAACCATTGGGTTCCCTACTGCAAATATTCCTTTGAAACGCTGTGTTTCTCCGGTTTCCGGAGTCTATGTTGTTCAAGCGCTTGGCTTAGGAAATAAGCCAGTTGGTGGTGTTGCTAATATTGGTCAAAGACCAACCGTCAATGGTGTTCGCCAACAGTTAGAAGTGCACTTATTCGACTTTCATGCCAATTTATATGGCAAGCAACTAGAAGTGGAACTTTTGCATAAACTTCGAGATGAGCAAAAGTTTGAGTCGTTTGAAGCACTTAAACAACAAATCGAATTGGATGCTGAAGCAGCAAGGGTGTGGCTGCGTCAGCTTAAGCGTTGAGCGGTTTATTCCACCGTTCAACATAATGTCTAATTTTCGCCCAATATAACGGAATTAAGAATCGATGAGTGAGTATAAAGATACCCTGAACTTACCTGAAACAGGGTTTCCAATGCGCGGCAACCTGGCCAATCGTGAGCCAGAAATGCTTAAGCGTTGGTACAAAGAAGATCTTTACGGTGAAATCCGTAAAGCTAAGAAAGGCAAAAAGTCATTCGTATTGCACGATGGCCCTCCTTACGCAAATGGTGACATTCATATTGGTCACGCACTAAACAAGATTCTTAAAGACATTATTATTAAATCCAAAACACTTTCAGGTTTTGACGCACCTTACATCCCAGGCTGGGACTGCCACGGTCTACCAATCGAATTAATGGTAGAGAAGAAAGTAGGTAAGCCAGGCCAAAAAGTGACAGCAGCGGAATTCCGCGAGAAATGTCGTGAATACGCAGCAGGTCAGGTTGAAGGTCAGAAAGAGAGCTTCAAGCGTCTTGGCATCATGGGTGAGTGGGACAAGCCATACCGCACTATGGATTTCGCAACTGAAGCGAACATTATTCGTGCTCTTGGTAAGATCGCAAGCAATGGTCACCTGCTAAAAGGTTTCAAACCTGTTCACTGGTGTACAGACTGTGGTTCTGCTCTTGCTGAAGCGGAAGTAGAATACAAAGATAAAGTATCACCATCTATCGACGTTCGTTTTAAAGCGGCTGACGAAACAGCACTGCTATCTAAATTTGAACTGACAGAAGGTCATGAAGGTCACGGTGACGTATCTATCGTTATCTGGACAACAACACCTTGGACACTGCCTGCAAACCGCGCAGTATGTCTACGTGATGATCTAGAGTACGTGCTTATCCAAACAGAAGGCGACAACGCTGAGCGTATCATCGTTGCTGCTGAGCTAGCGAAAGACGTAATGGACCGTGCGGGTATCGAGCACTTCCACAACCTTGGCTTTGCTAAAGGTGCGGACCTAGAGCTTTCTCAATTCCAACACCCATTCTACGATTTCACTGTACCGGCGATCCTTGGCGATCACGTTACGACTGATTCAGGTACTGGTGTTGTTCACACTGCTCCTGGTCACGGTCAAGAAGACTT
Source organism: Vibrio sp. Vb1337 (assembly GCF_033338715.1). Taxonomy (NCBI): domain Bacteria; kingdom Pseudomonadati; phylum Pseudomonadota; class Gammaproteobacteria; order Vibrionales; family Vibrionaceae; genus Vibrio; species Vibrio sp. Vb1337. Next base: position 98,845 of record NZ_JAWOTD010000013.1, read on the forward strand.
CGCGGTTGGTAACAAGTACAACCTAGAAGTAGCAAACCCAGTTGGCTCAAACGGTGTTTACCTACCAGATACAGAGCTATTTGCTGGTCAGCACGTATTTAAAGCGAACGATGCAGTAGTAGAAGTACTAAAAGAAAAAGGTGCACTACTACACCACCACGCTTACGAGCACAGCTACCCACACTGTTGGCGTCATAAGACTCCAATCATCTTCCGTGCTACACCTCAATGGTTCGTTTCTATGGATCAAGCTGGCCTACGTGCTAAAGCATTAGAGTCAATCAAGAATGTAGAGTGGATGCCTGAGTGGGGTCAAAGCCGCATCGAAGGTATGATCGAAGGTCGCCCTGAGTGGTGTATCTCTCGTCAACGTACTTGGGGTGTGCCAATTGCTCTGTTTGTTCATAAAGAAACAGCAGAACTTCATCCAAACACGCTAGAGCTGATCGAGAAAGTCGCGAAGCTGGTTGAAGAGAAAGGCATTCAAGCATGGTGGGATGTCGATGCAGCTGAACTACTAGGTGCTGACGCTGACCAATACGAAAAAGTGCTAGATACGCTAGACGTATGGTTCGATTCAGGTGTCACTCACTTCTCTGTTGTTGATGCTCGTGAAGAGTACAACGGCAACAGTGCAGACCTATACCTAGAAGGTTCTGACCAACACCGTGGTTGGTTCCAGTCTTCTCTAATTTCATCTATCGCGATGAAAGACGAAGCGCCTTACAAACAAGTACTGACACACGGTTTCGTGGTTGATGGTCAGGGTCGTAAGATGTCTAAATCTATCGGTAACGTGGTTGCGCCAAAAGACGTAACTAACAAGCTAGGTGCTGACATTCTTCGTCTATGGGTTGCTTCAACAGACTACACTGGTGAAGTTGCGGTTTCTGATGAAATCCTAAAACGTAGCGCAGATGCTTACCGTCGTATCCGTAACACAGCGCGTTTCTTCCTAGCTAACCTGAGCGGCTTCAACCCTGAAACAGACATCGTTCCTGTTGAAGAGATGGTTGCGCTAGATCGCTGGGCAGTTGGTCGTGCACTAGCAGCACAAGAAGAGATTGTTAAAGCATACGAAGAGTACAACACACACGGTGTAACTCAGCGTCTAATGCAATTCTGTTCAATCGAAATGGGCTCTTTCTACTTAGACGTAATTAAAGACCGTCAGTACACAGCAAAACGTGGCGGCAACGCTCAACGTAGCTGTCAGACAGCACTTTACTACATCGTAGAAGCGCTAGTTCGTTGGATGGCGCCAATCATGTCGTTCACTGCAGATGAAATCTGGAACGAAATGCCAGGCGAGCGCGACAAGTTCGTATTCACTGGTGAGTGGTTCGACGGTCTATTCGGTCTTGCTGAAGGTGAAGAGCTGAACAACGAATTCTGGACTGAGATCCAAGCGGTTCGTGGTGCAGTAAACAAACTTCTAGAAGATGCGCGTAAAGAGAAAACCATTGGTGGTGCACTACAAGCTGAAGTGACTCTATTTGCTGATGACGCACTAGCGGCGAAGATCAACAAACTTGAAGATGAACTGCGCTTTGTTCTACTAACATCTGCTGCGAAAGTTAAGCCTCTAGGTGAGAAGACGGATGCAGCACAAGCGACGGATATCGAAGGCTTGTTTGTAGAAGTAGCAGCAGCTGAAGGCGAGAAGTGTGACCGTTGTTGGCACCACACGCCAGACGTAGGCACAATTGAAGGTCACGAGAAGATCTGTGGTCGTTGTGTGTCTAACGTAGACGGCGAAGGTGAAGTACGTAAATTCGCGTAATTGCCTAGAACGACTGAACTTTTTTTAAAATTAACAGCCCCAGTATTTACTGGGGCTGTTTGTAGGTAAAGTAATGAGTGAAAAAGCACTGACGTTAAAGCAATCTGGAGTTCGCTGGCTGTGGTTAGCAATTCTGGTATTTATTGCAGATATTGGCATCAAATTGGTGGTGATGGACAACATGGGCTACGGATGGGCAAACCGAATTGAGGTGTTGCCATTCTTCAACCTACTTTACGTTCATAACTACGGTGCCGCTTTCAGCTTCTTGAGCGATCAAGCTGGTTGGCAGCGTTGGTTATTTACAGGTATCGCGTTTGTTGTGACGGGTCTTTTGACCTACTGGATGAGCAAGCTTCCAGCAAAAGAAAAATGGAACAACATTGCTTATGCACTGATTATTGGTGGTGCAGTGGGCAACGTGTTTGACCGCGTCGTTCATGGCTTTGTTGTTGATTACCTAGACTTCTTCTGGGGTAACTACCACTGGCCAGCATTCAACCTTGCTGACATGGCGATCTGTATTGGTGCGGCAATGATTATTCTGGATGGCTTCCGTAAAAAAGACGCTAACAAGTAACCTTTTGCGATATATCGAATAACCCTAAGCGTCGTCCGTTGATTCGAGCGACGCTTTTTATTATGTTGGAGCGCCAATCAGCATATCAATGTATAAAAAGACCAAGCTGACAGCGTAATAACCCAAGAACAAGGAAGCATTAACGTGACAACAATAACCAATGAATCGGTAGTAACCCTTCACTTTACGATTAAAATGAAAGACGGATCGGTTGCAGATAGTACTCATAACATGGGTAAACCAGCGAAGTTTGTTATGGGTGATGGCAGCTTGAGTGAAAACTTTGAGCAATGCTTGATCGGCCTCGAAACAGGCGCACAAAAAGCGATTGAGCTAAAGGCAGAAGACGCGTTTGGTATGCCAAACCCTGATCATATTCACTATATGGATCGCACTAAATTTGTAGGTGATGCAGAAGTGGAAGTTGGTACAATCATGGCCTTCAGTGGCCCTGATGGCATGGAAATCCCAGGCATCATTACTGAGATTGCTGGCGACTCAGTAACTGTGGACTTCAACCATCCTCTAGCGGGACAAGACGTGACTTTCGAAGTTGAAATTTTGTCAGTAGAATAGCGAACCAAATAAAAGATAACTTCCATGAGCAATGAAATGAAAATCCTGTTAGCTAACCCACGTGGTTTCTGTGCTGGTGTTGACCGCGCGATTAGTATCGTAGAGCGTGCGCTAGAGATGTATCAGCCACCGATTTATGTGCGTCATGAAGTGGTGCATAACCGTTTTGTGGTTGAAGGTCTAAAACAGCGTGGTGCTATCTTCGTTGAAGAACTGCACGAAGTGCCAGACAACAACATTGTGATTTTCTCCGCTCATGGTGTATCGCAGGCAGTTCGTCAGGAAGCCAAGCAGCGTGATTTGACCGTATTTGACGCAACGTGTCCTTTAGTAACCAAAGTGCATATGGAAGTGGCGCGTGCGAGCCGTCGTAATATGGAAGTGGTTCTGATTGGTCACGCAGGTCACCCTGAAGTCGAAGGTACGATGGGGCAATACGCCAGTGAAACCGGTGGTATGTACTTGGTTGAAACTCCAGCCGATGTTGAGAAACTGAAGGCGATTGTGAAAGATCCATCCGATCTTCATTACGTAAGCCAAACGACGCTTTCTGTCGATGAAACTGCCGATGTTATCGAAGAGCTACGCCGCGTGTTCCCAGATATCCAAGGTCCACGTAAAGACGATATCTGTTATGCGACACAAAACCGCCAAGATGCCGTACGTGAATTAGCTGGTGACGTAGATGTGATGGTTGTGGTGGGTTCTAAAAACTCATCAAACTCTACACGTCTTAAAGAGCTAGCTGAAAAGTTAGGGACACCTGGCTACTTAACCGACTGTCCGGAAGATATCAAACCTGAGTGGTTCGAAGGCAAAACAAAGGTCGGCGTGACTGCGGGAGCATCTGCTCCGGAAGAGCTCGTTAATCAGATTCTAGAGCGAATCAAAGAACTCGTTGGTGCCGAAGCGGTTGATGAAGTACTTGGCCGTGAAGAGAATATGTTCTTTGAAGTACCTAAAGAACTGCAAATCAAGCAAGTGGATTAGTCTCTATTTATCGAATATTCAAAAGGCGACCTGTGGGTCGCCTTTTTTACATCTCTCTTAACTCATTTAGGTAATCACGAATTTGGTCTTTTCCTAAACCATCGATAATCATATCAGACATCTTCGTGATTCTTCGCTCAAGCGATTGAGCAACCTTTTCGCAATGTGCGTACATGTCTTCATCAGAACCATCGGTCGGAAAAGCATCAACTTGCCAGTTTACTCGAACACCACCTGCAAGCCACTGAGGAGCGTTTTCTTGATGTAAAGAATCACAGAGAATAATAACGATGTCGGGAAGAAACTGAGTTCGCTCCTCCCATGAATGCGTGTGGATATGCGGAATGGGGAGTTGGTGGTCATCTAAATATTTTCGCACCACTGGGTGCACCTTGCCTGTGGGATGTGAGCCTCCACTGGTGACACTAAAATCTGCTGGCAGGATATTGGTTGCGATTGACTCCGCGAGGACGCTTCGTCCAGCGTTGTGCTTACATATGAATAAAACTTTATACATCATCGCCTCGTCTTTTCAGAGCGTCCTATTTATACGCTAGCGGAAACTCAGCGATGATGTGTGAAGTTTTTGTGTTAGTGGCTAATGCCGAGCATCTCTTTGAGCACCTTTAAGTAGCGGCGGCTTACTGGTATCTCAAAGCCTGTTTTGGTGATGATTTCCGCTAACCCATTTTCCAGTAACTTGATTTCGCTAATCGCTTTAATACTGACTAAGTATTGACGATGGCAGCGGACTAGAGGGGTTTTCTCTTCCAACGTTTTTAATGTCAGTTGGGTGCTCGCGGTTTGGCTGGTGGAGCGTACATGCACGCCGCTGATATCACTGTAAGCACATTCCACCGTGTCGGTGGCCATGATAACGATGCGGTTGTGTCCGATGCACGGTATTTGATCCAACGTGTCAGGTGTAATAGCAGACAGTTGTTGCGTTAGGGCGGATTGGCTAATGACTTTATTTAGCCGTTTGACCGTTTTAGTTAGCCGGCATGGGTCGACAGGTTTGAGCAAGTAATCAAAGGCATTGTCTTCAAATGCTTGAATCGCATACTGATCATAAGCCGTGACAAAAACCACATAAGGCATAGTTTCTGGATCAAGCATCCCTAGTAATTCAATCCCCGTGACTTGAGGCATTTGGATATCGAGAAACACCACATCAGGCTTGAGTTCATTGATTTTTTTTAGGCCGAGGATTGCGTTTGAGGCATCGCCCACGACCTCAACTTGGCCTGTTTCATCCAGTAACTCTGCTAGCTCTTCACGAGCAAACTGTTCATCATCAATGACGAGTGCGGTTAACATCCAACATTACCTTTATTGCTTCAGCGTGCTTTTATGATTTTGGGGGAATGATAAAGCTCATTTTAGTAAATTGATGTGGCTCGCACGTAATTTTTAGCGCTGCATCACGTCCAAATTGATTAGTGAGACGCTTGTCGACAATTTCTAAACCTAGCCCTGAGTGGTTTTCTTTTGGCGGCTCAAAACTGCCTGCGTTGTCTTCGACGGTAATCAAGTGACCTTGTGGGTGTGCTTCGCTGTATATATGAACTTTACCACCTTCAAGCATGTTTGAAATGCCATGCTTAATGGCATTCTCAACCAAAGGCTGGAGTGTAAAGCTTGGTAATTTGATGTCCAGCAATTCAGGTTGAATATCGATTTCAACCTCTAAGCGGTCCGTAAAACGCGCTTTTTCGATGCTCAAGTACGAGTTCACATGTGCAAGCTCTTCCTTTAGCGTCACGGTATTAATGTTCTGCTTTAAATTGCTGCGGAAGAAGTGCGATAGATTTTGGATTAGCTCGCGCGCTTTGTCAGGGTCACGACGAGTAATCGCACTAATAGTATTGAGTGCATTAAACAAAAAGTGTGGATTCACCTGAGCGTGAAGCAATTTTATTTCTGCTTGGGCGAGTAAGGCTTGTTGTTGTTGGTAATCGCCATAAAGGATTTGGCTAGATAGAAGCTGGGCTATTCCTTCCGCCATCGACATGTTGGCCGTCGAGAACAATTTACGCTTCGGTTCATACAGCTTTATGGTACCAATGACCTCTTTCCCTGCACGCAGTGGGATGATCAGCGCAGATCCGAGCTTGCAATCTTTTGCAATGGAGCATTGGTATGGACGCTCCGCACCATCAAGATAAATGATGTCGTTTTTCTCCATGGAGTCTAATGTGCTTTGCGATGAAATCGGCGTGTTCGGTTTATGGTGATCATCGCCAATGCCCACAAACGCCAAGATCTTTTCTTGGTCAGTAATCGCGACAGCGCCCACTTTGGTTTCTTCGTAAATAATACGCGCGATTTTCTCTGCGTTTTCGGTGTTGAAGCCGTTGCTTAGAATTCCCACTGAGCGATCAGCAATGGTGAGCGCTCGACGCGAAAACGTCGCAGAAAACTTTTCAAAGATTGCTTTTCTGTCTTGCAGGATACTCATGAACAACGCCGCACCAAATGAGTTCGCGATGATCATAGGCGCTGCAATAGCGGACACCAGTTCATAGGCTTGATCAAAAGGTTTCGCGACGGCGAGCAGCAAAATCATTTGCACCACTTCTGCAACAAACGTGACGCTGAATACGACGCTTGGATTAAACAGCAATGCGCCTTTATTTCGCTTGATAAGGTAAACGTGGAGCAAGCCACCAATTACGCCCTCGGCGGTGGTTGAAATTGCGCAGGCTAGGTCAGTAAAGCCACCAAGAGAGTATCGATGGATGCCACCAGTAAATCCGACGGCGAAACCTACAACAGGTCCACCAAACAGCCCGCCCATAACTGCGCCGATCGCACGAGTATTGGCAATAGCATCGTTGATGTGCAGACCGAAATAGGTGCCGAGAATACAAAAGCCAGAGAAGAGTACGTAACAAATTAGGCGGTGGCTTAAGCGCGAAGAAATACTCAGCAAAGGTAAGATGATTGGCGTTTTACTTAGCATGTAAGCCAAAACTAAGTACACACACATCTGTTGTAAAAGGGAGATGACCAGTTCCATAGTGAACCTAACCTAGAATCAATGTTGTTATTGTATACCTAAGTAACCTCAAGATGCTTGGCTCAGATAGATAAGAACAGCTAAGTAAATGATGCTGCGCTGTGCTTTCTGAACCTTAAAGTGACTTGGGTATAAAACAAAAAGAGCCTGCAATTGGCAGGCTCCTATCTTAGTCACTCAGATGTGACGAGTATTACGCTGTTTCTGATACGGCTTGTGGTTTCTCTTCGTCAGCCAGTTCAGTTTCACCTTTACCCTTAGAGGTTTTGATAACGTAACCTGTCACAGCTAGGGCAAACACAATACCTACGATAGTTGATAGTTGCATTGGCAGACCAAAACCTAGCGAGCTGTTGTTTAAGATGAACGTGACACATACCGTGGTCATGAAGATAGCTGGGATAGTGGTAATCCAGTGCAGCTTGTTGTGACGCAGTAGGTAAGCGGACGCAGTCCAAAGCATCATTACCGCTGTTGTTTGGTTTGCAAAACCGAAGTAGCGCCAGATAATGCCGAAGTCTACTTGAGTTAAGATACCGCCGATAACGAACAGTGGAAGTGCCATCAGTAGACGGTTACGTAGCGTTTTTTGTTCCATGTTGAAGTATTCAGCAAGGATCAAGCGGCTTGAACGGAACGCTGTATCGCCAGACGTAATTGGTAGGATAACCACACCCAGGAACGCAAGGATACCACCGAACACACCTAGCAGACCAAATGATGCGCTGTATACCACGTTACCAGGGCCACCGTTTTTCACAGCTTCTGATAGAGCGTCTAGAGAGCCAAAGAAAGACAGAGCGATAGCACACCAAATTAGCGCGATTACACCTTCACCAATCATTGCACCGTAGAATACGAAGCGACCGTTTTTCTCATTTTCCATACAACGCGCCATCAGTGGAGACTGAGTCGCGTGGAAGCCAGAGATAGCACCACATGCGATAGTGATGAACAATGCAGGCCATAACGGCATGTCATTTGGGTTGAGGTTAGAGAACATGTCCGAAACTTGGAAGTCACCCATTACTGTATGTTCGCTAGAGAAAGCAACGGCTGTCATTAGGCCAACAGACATAAAGATAAGTAGGGCGCCAAACAGTGGGTAGAAACGACCAATGATTTTATCGACAGGAACAATCGTCGCAATGATGTAGTAAGCAAAGATAGCAATAACCATTGTAGTCATGCTTACGCTCAAGCTTGTTTGATCATTGATGAGGTTAGTAATCATGCCAGCAGGGGCTGAAACGAACACTACGCCAACTAGAAGCAATAGGACAATGGCAAAAATATTCATAAAGTGTTTTGCGCCATTACCTAGGTAGCGACCTGTAATGGTAGGTACAGATGCACCGCCGTTACGCACTGAAAGCATGCCTGAGAAGTAATCGTGTACTGCACCAGCAAAAATACAACCGACTACAATCCAAAGCATCGCCGCAGGACCGTATAGTGCCCCCATGATCGGGCCAAAAATTGGACCAACACCTGCGATGTTAAGTAGTTGAACTAGGTAAACTTTCTTTGTTGACATTGGAACGAAGTCAACACCGTCCGATTTGGTGTGAGCTGGCGTTTGGCGTTTTTCATTGATGCCGAAAATCTTCTCGACGAAAGCGCCGTAGATGAAGTATCCGCCGATTAGGGCTGCGACACAGGTTAGAAACCACATCATAGCAATTGTCCTTGGTCTTAGTTGGGTAGGGTAATTTTTTAATCTCAGGATGCATGTTATGCGTCACTTGTGTTAAATGCATTCGGTTAGTAGATGAGTGGTCGAATAGAGCACTGAGTGGTCGATATGCTGCTTGAGCGGTTTTTAAAAATGGCGAAAGGTTGATGACAGTCTTGAGCGGCTGATTTGAGTCATCAGTGGTTAAATCTGCAAGCTCAGCGGCAAGCGCCAATAATTAGTGGTAAGCTTATTTTTGAAAACAATTACTTAAGGAAGAACCATGAAAAAGGTAACGGTAGGTCTGGCACTGGCTTTACTTGCAGGATGCACAGCAACGACAGCAGATCTTGCCAAGTCGGGAGATTGGCATCAGATCGGATATCAAGATGGCATAACCGGACACACATCGCGCACGATGAGCGAGCTTCGTGAATTGGGTAGTGTTAAGCAAAGTGACTACGACCAAGGTTATTTAGAAGGTTTACGTGAGTACTGTAATCCTGCTTTTGCGTATCAAATGGGGTTATCTGGTCAGTATTACGAAGGGGTTTGTGAAGGTACTGAGCAAGCGCAAAAATTCCGCATGGAATGGCAACGTGGTTGGAATGAATACTCAAATTAATAGTCAATAAAGCCGTTGTTACACTGTCTGCATCACATAAATGTGGCAAAGTCTTCCTTATTAAACTATGTTCATATTGCTTGATAGTGAGCACAGAAAAAAGGAATCACATTATGTCAACGCAAATGGCTGGAGGCTGGAGTCCATTTCATGAACTCACAGCAGAGAATAAAGAAGTATTTGCTAAAGGTATCGAGGGGTTTGTCGGTGTCAAATACTCCCCTTTGGTTGTGGCTACTCAAGTCGTAGCCGGACAAAACTATGCGTTTTTCTGTAATGCAGAAGTTGTCTACCCTGGAGCACAACCATACCCAGCAATGGTTCATATGTTCAGTGACCTTGAAGGTAAAGTCGGTATTACTCACATTGAACGATTGAACTACTAAATTAAGCCATAAAAGGCGCCTGACTTTTAAATAAGTGAGGCGCTTTATTGATTAAGATTGATTAGTTTGCTCGATCACGACTTTTCTTAAATATCCTTGCTTGGCGTTCAGTTGCTCAGTTGCGCTTTCTTTATCCAGCCCGGTTAAAATCATCAAAATCGCTAACTTGGCGTCGTAGTCAGTTTCTTTGAGCGCCGTTTTAGCCTCTTGGTTAGTACAATCTGTTGCTTGCATAACAATACGAGCCGCTCTTGCAACTAGCTTTGCATTCGTCGCTTTCACATCTACCATTAAGTTCTGATAACTTTTGCCCAGGCGAATCATGCTTGCGGTAGTGAGCATGTTCAGTACGAGTTTTTGTGCTGTCCCTGATTTTAAGCGAGTGGATCCCGTTAACGCTTCAGGTCCAACAACGGGGCTAATCGCAATATCAGCAATATCTGCAATCGGAGAGTCAGGGTTACAAGATAGTGCTACAGTGGTGGCACCAAGCTCGTTCGCATACTCTAAGCCACCAATCACGTAAGGTGTTCGTCCACTTGCCGCAATACCAACGACGACATCGCGTTGTGTTAGCGTATTCTCTTTAAGATCTTGCTCGCCCAATGCTGGGTCGTCCTCCGCCCCTTCTTTTGCACGGAACATTGCCTCTTTTCCACCGGCAATAATACCAACGACCATCTCTGGATCTGTGCCAAAAGTTGGTGGGCATTCTGAAGCGTCCAAAACGCCAAGTCGACCACTGGTACCCGCACCGATGTAAAACAACCGACCTCCGACCTTAAATGCTTCCGTGATCTTATCAACGGCTTCAGCGATCTCAGGCAACACTTTTTCAACGGCAAGAGGAACGAGTTTGTCCTGTTGGTTGATGCGTTGAACAATATCGAGAGAAGGCAGCAAGTCGATGTCCATGGTGTCTGGGTTTCGCCCTTCAGATACCAGATGGGATAAAGCTGCGATAAGTGCATCGTTCGTCATAATGAATTAAGCCTTTTTGTTTAGGATCTATTGCCCTTAATTTTTTGAATAGAGTACACCCAGTGAAGCGAGACGACTTGCCCCCGTAACTTCCGGTAAGTTGCTAGGGAGGCCGTGAATATGGCGCTGCGCAAGCCAAGCAAACGCCATTGCTTCCATGTAGTCGCCATCAACACCTTTTTCTGCCGTTGTCGCAACGCTCCATTGTGGCAATAACTTAGCTAGTCGCTGCATTAAAAGTGGGTTTCTTGCTCCACCGCCACAGACCAATAGTTGAGGCGTGCTGCCATGAGAAAACTTGTCGACTTCGTTGGCAATGGTAATTGCAGAATACTCGCAAAGTGTACGTTGTACGTCTTCGATTGGTAAATTGTGATGGGCCAGTTGTTGATGCAGCCAGTCAATATTGAACAGTTCTCGCCCGGTACTTTTAGGGGCAGGCATGGCGAGGTAAGCTTCTTTGAGTAATTGAATCAACAAAGTAGCGTTTACCGTTCCTTTAAGTGCAAATTGTGCATCTTCGTCGAAGCTTTGCCCAGTATGCAGCGCACACCATGCGTCCATCAACATATTGCCCGGGCCTGTGTCATAGCCAATGACTGGTTGTTCTGGATGCAGTACCGAGATATTGGCAATGCCTCCAATGTTAAGTACCACAGTTGTGGAATCCTGCATCGCAAAAATGCTTTTATGGAAAGCAGGGACGAGTGGGGCACCTTGTCCACCTAGCGCCATGTCTTTACGACGAAAATCCGCTACCGTATCAATGCCTGTTTTGACCGCGATAATGTTTGCATCGCCCAATTGAGTGGTAAACGGCAAGTTTCCGGTAGGCTGATGGAACACTGTTTGACCGTGATTACCAATCGCACGAATTTGCTCTGCGACGTAACCAGACTTATTGAGCAGCTGTAACACAGCATCTGCAAATAGGTGGCCGAGCTGGTGGTCAAGTTCACCTATGGCTTTTAAATTTGTTGCTTGACCGGTACAAACAGATAACAGCATGTCTTTTAGCGCTTCGGGCATTGGGTAGTCGTCGTGCGCAATCAGGCGAACATGCTCATCGCTTATTTCAACTAGAGCGGTATCAACGCCATCCATACTCGTTCCAGACATCACACCAATGTACAGTTCGTTAAATTTCATAGCCGATCTCGTCAATTCTTCATTCACTTATTGTAAAGCAAATCTGAAGCGAATAACCTCATCGAATACGAGATATTCAGCCGATTTTGAGGAGAAAACATGGGACCGTTATGGGTTGACGTTGCGGGGTATGAACTGACCGCTGAAGACAAAGAAATCTTGGAGCATCCTACGGTTGGTGGCTTAATTCTATTTGCTCGCAACTATCATGATAGCGAACAGCTTCAAGCACTTACTCAATCCATCCGAAAGGCGGCTAAGCGCCCGTTTTTGATCGGTGTGGATCAAGAAGGCGGCCGAGTGCAGCGCTTTCGTGAAGGTTTCTCATTAATTCCTGCTGCTGATGAGTACGCTAAACATCAAAATGGTGAAGAGCTTGCTCGTATGGGCGGTTGGTTAATGGCAGCAGAGCTGATTGCCCATGATATTGATTTAAGCTTTGCCCCGGTACTTGACCAAGGCCATCAATGTAAAGCGATCGGTAACCGTGCATTCGGTGAAGATGCCGATACCATTCTTCGCTATAGCACTGCTTATATGCAAGGAATGAAGAGTGTTGGCATGGCAACGACAGGCAAGCACTTCCCTGGACATGGTGGCGTGATTGCAGACTCACATCTAGAAACACCATACGACGAGCGCAGTGATATTTTTGAACAAGATATGGCGATCTTCAAAGCGCAAATTGATGCCGGTATTTTAGATGCCATGATGCCTGCTCACGTGATTTTCCCACATTATGATGCTCAACCAGCCAGCGGTTCTGAATACTGGTTAAAACAGGTCCTGCGTCAGCAATTGGGTTTTAAAGGTTTGGTTTTTTCGGATGACTTGACCATGGAAGGCGCTGCGATTATGGGCAGCCCAGCCGAGCGAGGTGCTCAAGCATTGAGAGCTGGTTGCGATATGTTGTTAATGTGTAATAAACGAGAAGCGCACGTTGAGGTATTAGACAACTTACCGGTTTCAACCGTGCCACTCGCGGATGGATTACTAAAAAAACAGTCATTTTCTCCAAGCGAACTTAAGCTATCTCAAGAGTGGAAAGCGGCGAGTGAAGCGATGAAACGCTTGACTAGCTAAACCTCTTGTAAAAGATTCAAAACAGCGATTAGAAGCCAAAGTTAATTATGCTTTGGCTTTTTATTTAACTGTAAACTTTAATTTACACTAAATGTTTTTTATTCTGTACGCTTGTTTTTCTTTTTTAGCCTGTTATCTTGTCGTTAAAGCTTAGTTGTCTCACCAAGGGTTTGGTTGGGTGTAAAAATAAATATACAGGTTAGAGTTATGCAGAAAAGTGAGTTGAGCAATATTAATATTATCGAAGAACAGGTTCTTATTACTCCGGAGGAACTAAAAACCAAGCTTCCTTTGAGTGAAAAAGCACGTCGCTTTATTCAAGAGTCTCGTCAAACTATCGCTAATATTATTCACAAGAAGGATCACCGCCTGCTTGTTGTATGCGGTCCATGTTCTATCCACGACGTGGAAGCGGCGAAGGATTACGCAAAGCGACTTAAAGCACTCTCTGAACAACTAAGTGACCAACTGTATATTGTTATGCGTGTTTACTTTGAGAAGCCGCGCACCACGGTCGGCTGGAAAGGCCTGATCAATGATCCACACCTAGACGGCAGTTTCGATATTGAACACGGTCTGCATGTTGGACGCGAACTTCTGGTGGAGCTGGCAGAGATGGAAATCCCGCTCGCGACTGAGGCTCTAGACCCAATTAGCCCACAATACTTGGCGGATACTTTTAGCTGGGCAGCCATCGGTGCTCGTACGACGGAGTCACAAACTCACCGTGAAATGGCAAGCGGCCTGTCTATGCCAATCGGTTTTAAGAATGGCACCGATGGCAGTTTGGCAACCGCAATTAACGCGATGCAAGCTGCGTCCTCTAGCCACCGTTTTATGGGAATTAACCGTGAGGGACAAGTCGCACTGTTAACCACCCAGGGCAATGCTAATGGACATGTGATCTTACGTGGCGGCAAGCAAACTAACTACGATTCGGTATCAGTCACTGAGTGTGAGCAAGAGATGGCGAAATCTGGTCTTGATGCTTCATTAATGGTGGATTGCAGTCACGCCAACTCACGTAAAGATTACCGTCGCCAGCCATTAGTCGCGGAGGATGTGATTCATCAAATCCGTGAAGGCAATAAATCTATTATCGGTCTTATGATTGAAAGCCATATCAATGAAGGAAATCAATCTTCTGACTTAGCTCTTGAAGAGATGAAATACGGTGTATCTATCACTGACGCATGTATCAATTGGGATTCAACTGAGGCACTATTACGTCATGCACATGAAGAGCTAGTGCCTTTCTTAGAAAATCGTCTAAAGGCTAATTAATACAGGATTTAAGGAACATCAATGGCAGTTGAACTTAACGCATTACGCGATCAGATTGATGCAGTCGACAAGCAAATGTTGGAGCTATTGGCTCAGCGTTTAGCGCTCGTAGAGAAAGTTGGGGAAGTAAAAAGCGAACATGGCTTGCCAATTTATGCTCCAGACCGCGAAGCGGCGATGTTAGCTTCTCGTCGCGCTGAAGCTGAAAAAATGGGAATTCCTCCACAGCTTATTGAAGATATTCTGCGTCGAACAATGCGTGAGTCTTATGCCAGCGAGAAAGATTCCGGTTTTAAGTGTTTGAACCCTGATTTACGCTCAGTTGTTATTATTGGTGGTAATGGTCAATTGGGTGGCCTGTTTGGGCGTATGTTCAAATTGTCGGGCTACCAGGTCAAAGTTCTCGGCAGTAAAGACTGGGATCGTGCGGATGAGATTCTAGACAACGCGGGTTTAGTCGTGGTCACGGTGCCGATCCATCTAACGGAAGGGGTGATCGAAAAACTGGGGAACTTGCCGCAAGACTGTATTCTGTGTGACCTGACTTCTATCAAATCGAAGCCTCTGCAAGCAATGTTGAATGTGCATCAAGGTCCTGTGGTTGGTTTGCACCCAATGTTTGGCCCAGATGTTCCGAGCCTTGCCAAGCAGGTTATTGTGTACTGTGATGGCCGTGGTCACGAGCATTACCAATGGCTATTGCAACAGTTTGGGATTTGGGGCGCAAGCTTGTGCCAAATCGATGCACAAGAGCACGATCATGGCATGACGTTGATTCAGGCGCTGCGCCACTTCACTTCGTTTGCTTACGGTATGCACCTTAGCAAAGAGAATCCGAACATCGATCAGTTGTTGAAGTTAAGCTCGCCAATCTACCGCCTTGAATTGGCGATGGTGGGACGACTGTTTGGTCAGGATCCGAACTTGTACGGTGATATCATTTTCTCTTCTCAAGAGAATATCGATATGATCAAGCGATTCCATCAGCGTTTAGGTGATGCGGTAGCGATTTTGGATAGCAGAGACAAAGCGCGATTCATCGAAAGCTTTAAGCAGGTGAGTGATTGGTTTGGTACTTATTCTCAACAATTTATGAATGAGAGCCAAAACTTACTCAAACAGGCGAATGATAATATTCATCGCGGCTAATCACGGGTCATTTAGCCGTGCAGAGTCCGAAATAAAAAGAGCAGCGTAAGCTGCTCTTTTTCGTGTTGATGGACAAATCAGTTCGTCGCAGTATTACTCGTATCTTCACTTGATACTGTGTTGATACTGGTATCGCGATAGGGTGAATTGGTTAAATTGACTTGTAGGCGTACAACGTTATCAATCAATTGAACCAAAGGTCCCCATTTCACTTTTTTCTCTTTTTCAAAGACGTCATTGAAGTTTTCTGGCGTCCACTCCATTAAGTATTGAGGGTTGAGTGCTCGTCCGAGGAAGCGTACTTCATAGTGCAAGTGTGGACCTGTTGAGTTGCCAGAGTTACCGCATTGAGCAATGATGTCGCCTTTACTAACAAACTGACCGCTTTTCACTTTGAAGCGTTGTAGATGAGCAAAGGAGCTCATAAAGCCAAATGAGTGACGAATGGTGACATAGTTACCATAACCACGATTGCTCGGGCGAACGGTTTCCACCACACCGTCAGCCGGTGCCAGGATCTCTTCTCCTCTTTTACAAGTCAGATCGATACCAGTATGAACATGCCTCTTACCTGAAATCGGATTAATACGACTGCCGTAAGAAGAAGAAATACGTTGGTATGTGACTGGACTGTCATTTGGTATCAAACGGAACATCGTCGCGCGAACAGCAGAATCGATAGCGGCTGCGTCAATTCGCTCCTCTAACCCCATGCTGTTCTCATCGATCATCAACTCTTCGTCTGCGAGACCTAAAACCGATTCAACGTCGAATACCCGTTTGCCCAATAGCTGAATTTGATTGTTTTTGTCAGTCAAAGACTGGGAAAGTGAATGATTGGTATCAAGCTGCTCTTCGTAAAGAGCCGTCACTTCGGCCTTTTCACTTTCTAGTTTGGCGATGATTTGTGTTAGTTCGTCTTTATTGTGCATCTGCTGCTGATTAAGGTACCACGCGCCACCAACGACGGCGGGTAATGCCAATACCGAAGCAAATACTGCTAGGACCGAACTGCGGCCCAAATAGAACTGCTGATCGCCGTCTTTCGTCGGGATCTGCATGATGATTTTTTTAGACATAGTTATTGTTACTTAAATAGGCGTTCATTTATTTTTCTCCTAAAAACCAGAGAGGTGCTCTAACTCTCGATTCAGAAGGTCGTTATTGCCTACATTCAATTCTATAAATCGTTTTAGTTGGCTAATGCTTTCGATGTCTATCTTAGCGATCTTCAACCTCACCTCACACTTAGAGACATCCACAACTTGCGCTTTTAACGTAATCACTTGTTCGGATTGATCAAATGAAAAAGTCACATGGACCGGAAGGGTTGGATCCAAAGCCTCAGTCTCTTCCACTTTTATGAGTAAACCATGCAAGGAAAGATCTTGAATCCTAGCTTCAATTGCCAAGTCACGTTGTTCTACCTTAGCTGGAGCTTGATGGAAAATACGTGAAAAGCGTCGTCTCTCTGTCATATGAATATTCTCGTCAGGTCGTCAAACAGAATTGAATAGTATATCAATACGAACAAAAAATGTTCGATTGTTGTTTGAAAAGTGCCGAAGTCGCTACAGAGTGACGTAAGTGCAATGTCATGTTCTTAACGAACGAGACGGGCTAATGAGCTCTTTTTATAACAAAGAAAACAAAGGCCGCTATGATAGCGGCCTTTGTACAAATTACAATCAAACTTTGTGGGTTGCGATTACTTCGCAATACGCTTGTATTTGATACGGTGTGGTTCTGCGGCTTCAGGACCCAATGTTTTCTTCAACCAATCCATGTACTCTGTGTAGTTACCTTCGTAGAAGTTAACTTGGCCTTCGTCACGGTAGTCAATGATGTGGGTAGCGATACGGTCAAGGAACCAACGGTCGTGCGAGATAACCATTGCACAACCAGGGAACTCTAGTAACGCTTCTTCTAGAGCACGCAGTGTTTCAACGTCAAGGTCGTTGGTTGGTTCGTCGAGTAGCAACACGTTACCGCCCGCTTTAAGCAGCTTCGCAAGGTGGACACGGTTACGCTCACCACCCGATAGTTCACCAATAATCTTTTGTTGGTCACTGCCTTTAAAGTTAAAGCGTGAACAGTATGCGCGAGCTGGGATTTCGAAGTTGTTGATCTTAATGATATCAGCACCTTCAGAGATCTCTTGGAATACGGTTTTAGAATCGTCCATGCTGTCACGGAACTGATCGACCGATGCCAGTTTTACTGTATCGCCCATCTCAATTGTGCCCGAGTCTGGTTGTTCAGTACCACTTAACATCTTGAATAGCGTCGATTTACCTGCGCCGTTAGCACCGATGATACCAACAATTGCACCTTTAGGGATGCTGAATGACAGGTCATCAATCAGAACACGACCGTCAAATGACTTGGTCAGGTTCTTCACTTCAATAACCTTATCACCTAGACGCTCACCAGGTGGGATAAACAGTTCATTGGTTTCATTACGTTTTTGGTGATCAGAGCTTTGCAGTTCTTCAAAGCGAGCCATACGTGCTTTTGACTTCGCTTGACGACCTTTAGGGTTTTTACGTACCCACTCAAGCTCTTTCTCGATAGTCTTTTGGCGAGCACTCTCTTGGGAGGCTTCTTGTTGTAGACGAGCGTCTTTTTGCTCCAGCCATGAGGTGTAGTTGCCTTCCCATGGGATACCTTCACCACGGTCCAGTTCTAAGATCCAGCCCGCAGCGTTATCTAGGAAGTAACGGTCGTGGGTGATGGCTACTACGGTACCTGTGTAATCCACTAAGAAGCGCTCTAGCCAAGCCACTGATTCTGCATCTAGGTGGTTGGTAGGTTCATCAAGCAATAGCATGTCTGGCTTAGAAAGTAGCAAGCGACAAATAGCCACACGGCGGCGTTCACCACCTGATAGGTGCGCAATTTTTTGGTCCCATTCAGGTAAACGTAGTGCGTTTGCTGCACGCTCAAGCGCATTTTCTAGGTTGTGACCATCTTTCGCTTGGATAAGGGCTTCTAGCTCGCCTTGCTCTTTTGCAAGTGCGTCGAAGTCTGCATCTGGTTCAGCGTATGCTGCGTAGACTGCGTCCAAACGTTTCAGAGCGTCAGCAACGTCAGCAACCGCTTCTTCAACAACTTCACGAACGGTTTTTGATTCGTCTAATACTGGTTCCTGAGGTAGGTAACCTACGTTTAGACCAGGTTGTGGACGCGCTTCACCGTCGATATCCGTGTCGATACCTGCCATGATACGTAGCAGTGTGGATTTACCTGCACCGTTCAGACCTAAAACACCGATTTTCGCACCAGGGAAGAAGCTCAGAGAGATGTCTTTAAGAATTTGACGCTTAGGTGGCACAATTTTGCTCACCCGCGACATGGTATATACGTATTCAGCCATTGCCGATCGTTCCTAAATTAACTGTCATTCAAACCCATCATTTTATACCAAGTGCTTTGTTTTTGTTACCGCATTGCAAGAATTTCCCTAACGAATGGATTTCTTATTTTGAGCTGACCGGAAACTTACACGGTTAGGGTATACACTTTTGTTATTCGTTAAGAATGACGAAGTGTTTTCTATGCGAGTTAGAAACGCTTTGTCTCCATCGTCTTAAAAGTTTGACGAGTACAATTTTTAATACACTAAGTTGCTTTACATGGACATCTGCATTCTGTGTAAATAGATGCATGTGTGAAAATTGCCTTAACATCACATGAACTCTAACAAAACTAGGCTTTAGGGCAGTATATGTCTGGGGAAAATGACACAAATGAGATTCAACGTATCTGAATTGGCTAAAAACGTATGCTGCGCCGCCGCGTTGTGTGCTATGAGTTTGAGTGCTAATGCCGCGCTGAGTTTGGAAAAGCAGCGCGAAGTATATGAGCAAGCTCAAGATTTATTAGATAAAAATGACATCGACGGATACCTTTCGATTCGTCCTAAAATTTCTGACTATCCACTAACGCCTTATGTGGATTACCGCACTTTTATTAGACAGTTACCGGAAAAGTCACCACAACAGGTGAACGAGTTTATTTCTGAGCACGAGTCTTTTCCATTTTCTCGTCGAGTTAGCGCTCCATACCTCAATCATCTTTATAAGCAAAAAGATTGGAAAACCATTACTGAGTTTCAAAAAGTCATTCCTAGTGGTGAGCGTTACCAATGTATTTTCTACGTCGCTCAATTAAAGCAAGGCAAGAAAGTCGCGGCATTTAAAGGGGCTGAACATATGTGGTTACGTGGCATCAGCATTGCTGATGAGTGTGACCCATTATTTGCAGCATGGGACAAGGCGGGTGAGCGTACCGATGAACTGATTCTACAGCGTATGTTACTGGCGTTTGATGCTCGTAATGGCGGTTTGATGAGTTACTTGCTCAAACTGCCTAAATCAGCGCAGGCAAAGCAACAAGCCAAAGAAATGAAAGCGTTGTTTGATAATCCTGCAAGTGTTGCGGAATTCGCGAAGAAAAAACCTGCGAATGATTTTAATCGAGCGCAAAGTGAATATGCGTTAGAAAAGTTGGCTCGTATGAACACTAGCCAAGCACAAGGGGCGTACGATGCCGTCATTAAAGGACAGAAGTTTTCTCCAGAAAAAGCGCAAGAACTTGCCGACTATATTGCATTTCGATTGACTCGTACGGAGTCTGAGTCATTAGCTAAATGGCGCGATGATAAAACGAAAACCAGTCAGTACTTACCGTTGATTGAAACGCGCATCCGCTTAGCGATTCAAAATGCAGATTGGAAAAGCGTACAAGAGTGGATTGCTGTTCTAAATAAAAAAGAACAAGCCACGCTACGCTGGCAATATTGGCTTGGAAGAAGTGAAATAGCGTTAGGTGATGACATCGCGGGGAAACAGCGTTTAGCAACTCTGCTTGGGCAACGAAACTTCTACAGTGTGGCTGCCGCCAATGCAATCGGACAATCAATCAAATACCCAACGCATACGGTTAAGTTGGATAAGAAAGTTGTTCAACCCTATCAAGACTCGTTAGCTCGTATCGAAGAGTTGATCGCGACGGATAAAATCGCAGCAGCGAAGAGTGAATGGGCACACTTACTGCGCCGCGTAGGGAAAGATGAAAAGGCGATGTTGGCGGCTTATGCATCATTTAAACGTTGGCATAACTTAACGGTGACCGCGAGTATTCAAGCGCAGATGTGGGATAACATCGAACTTAGGTTCCCAATAGCACACCGCTGGTGGTTTAACTTTTATGCGAAAAAGCACAACATAGATCCCGTCACGATGATGTCTCTCGCTCGACAGGAAAGTGCGTTAGATGTTGAAGCCCGCTCTCCAGTTGGCGCTCGTGGTCTTATGCAGATCATGCCTGCGACGGCGAAGTACACGGCACGTAAATATAAGTTGAGTTATCAAGGTACGCAGGATCTCTACAATGTAGGAAAAAATATCGAAATTGGTAGCCATTATTTGCAAGGTTTATTAGAGGATTACGATAATAATCGTATTTTTGCTCTTGCTGCTTATAATGCAGGTCCTAACAGAGTAAAAACGTGGCGAGAGCGTACCCAAGGAAAAGTGGATGCTTATGCCTTTATTGAGGCAATTCCATTTAAAGAGACTCGCGGTTATGTACAAAACATCTTGATGTTTGAAACATACTATCGTGATCTTTTGGGTATCGATGGCGCGTTCTTGAATCAACATGAGATCAATACCAAGTATTGAGTGAGGTAACTTGATGTCGCACGAACCCGAGTACAAAGACTGGCAACAGATTATTGAGCTAATTCGAACAAGTATGGGCACCCAGCAAGATGACATGCTGTTAACTATGCTGATGTCACGTGATGAGAGAGAGTCATTAATATCACGCGTTAATATAATTAACGAACTTCTTAAAGGAGAATTATCTCAACGTCAGATCAGTCAGATGCTTGGTGTGGGCATTGCCACCATTACTCGAGGCTCTAACGAACTAAAGTCGAAATCTGATGAAGAAAAAGACAAGTTGAAAGTCTTGTTAGAACAAGTTGCAGTATCTAAGTAGACAGTATATCCAATTTGCTTTTAGGCCTTGGTGTTACAAGTGACTAAGATAACGTATTACAAAGGGCGGAAATATCCGCCCTTTTGCGTATCTAGAGAATAGGCTGAGTGTTATAAATTTGAAGGAAAGTGCTCAGGGTTTGTGAATGGAATTAAAGCCAGAATCAAGGCTTGGTGATAGACCGAGCTTCGAGTTAGCTGGTTTTGGGTTAGTAGGCTAATAGCGCCACCTTTCTGTTTGATGTTATCAGTACCAAACACTTTGTCCATTACATCTCCCAACTCATTCGCATCCTTGAGTTTTTCCAAGACTTTTGGCGGCAACATTAAGCTTGCAGAACGAGATTCACCGCGGTGAATCTCTGACTCAACCACCATCCAAGCAAACGTCACGTTTGCTTCAATTCCCGCTTCGAGACCGACATAGTAATCCGCGTTTGGCATCTCTACTTTTGCGTTTTTAACGCGGTTTAGCGCACCACGATGAGTTTCTTCATTCGTCATGGGCTGATCTGCGACCTCACTCGGTACACTGATGCCAACGAAGTTGAACTCTTGATGCGGAAATGCATTACGAAATGCACTTTGAACTGCATTAATTTTGGCTGGGTTTAGCGATGCGATTACGACTTTTTGGGTTGCCATGATCTTTTTACTCACTGGTGTCTATTAACTCAATTTTACTTGCGTAGGCTTTACGTTCTCACTCGGGTAACAGCCTAATACTTTCAAGTGCTTAGTGATTTTTGTTAGCTCTTCAAGTGCCTGTTGCATTTCTGTCGAAGCAAGATGTGATGTCAAGTCTACGTAGAACATCTCTTCCCACGGGTTCCCCATAATTGGGCGTGATTCCAGCTTGGTCATATTGATGCCGTAACGTTGCAGCACTAATAGTGTTTCAACCAATGAGCCTGCCTCTTGGGAGGTCGACATGATCAATGTGGTTTTTGCTGGAATCTGAGTAGAAACTTCAACCGGTTTACGAGCAACCACGATAAAGCGAGTATGGTTTTCGGTTTGGTTTGCGATGTTGCCTTGAATTGCTTGCAAGCCATATAGCTTACCGCTTGATGCATTACCAATTGCAGCCACATCATCACGATCCATCTCTTGGACTTTCTGCATTGCATCTGCTGTGCTCGCGCAGGATTCCAGCTTTACCCCTTTCATACGGCTTAAAAACTCACTGCACTGTTGGTGTGGCTGAGGGTGAGAATACAGCGTTTTAATATCTTCCAGACGAATGTCTTTTTTCGCAACCAAGCAGTGTTCGATTGGTTGAGTTAGCTCTCCAACGATGTAAAGCGTCGTGTGTTGTAGTAAGTCATACACTTCATTAATAGAGCCTGAGCTGGTGTTTTCGATTGGCAGAACGCCATAATCAGCATGGCCAGATTCAACCGTTTGAGTCACTTCTTTAAAGTGCTCGCAGTTGAGCTCGATAAGCTCCGTATTTTTACGACTGAAGTATTCGCGACTTGCCAAGTGCGAATAAGAGCCTTTGGCTCCTAAAAAAGCGACGCGAGCAAGTGGCTTACGGCTTTGCTGTGGGTTAACGAGATTTTGCAGATAACTTTGTTGAAGCAGAACTGAGTCTTCAATGATGGTATGGAAAAGTTTGGTGATGTACTGCGCGTCAAGTTCGTATTTATCTTGGCCATTAGAAATCAGCTTGACCAATAATTGCTGTTCACGGACGGCGTCGCGAACAGGCTTTGAGGTTTGTACTTTGCTTTTGGCTACTTCAATGCTGAGTTTACGGCGCTCAGACAATAAGCTGAGAAGTTGGTCATCCAACTCATTCAAGCGTAAACGAATTTCTTCGAGGGAAATAGGTTGGTCAGTCATCAATTCTTTCCTTATAAAAAAGCCTCCCGATTTGGGAGGCTTTCTGTTTGTTTTTGACTTTTCTTTCACAAACGAGTTCGCCCCTCCAACTATGGGAGGAAAAAGAAGTCAAAAATAAACAGTGAGGTTAAATGCATAAATAGTGCTTAATTTATGAGTGTTTAAACACAATAAGCAAGGCTGGGGAGAGCGTCAAGCAAAAAAATAGCGCCTTTCGGCGCTATTTCCTCAATCTGTTCAGTTTACTCTTCTTCTTCCACTAGCTCAGGCTTACTTGCACGTCGAGCTTCAGGTTTGTGGGTCAGCTTGTTCAATTGTCGTTCTAGTTTTTGCTCCACTTCGTTGATAGCTGCGTAAAGATCTTCGTGAGTTGCTGAGGCAATGAGCTGGCCTTTAGGAACTTTGATAACCGCTTCGAATTTCTTCTGTTTGTTTGGTTCCTCACTGAAAGTTGCTTGGCAACCAATTAGGTCTACTTGCCATTTCTCCAGTTTTTTAAATTTGCTCTCAATATGAGCTCGGATTGCAGAGGTGATTTCGATGTTTTTGCCAGTGATATTCATTGTCATAAGTGTTTTTCCTCTGTTGCATCCCTCATGGGTTGAGTTCAGATTACCGCTTTAAGCATAAAAAAATGTGATTCAGATCATTATTTTGCTCGGGTTTTTTATGATGAAAAATGAATGTGATCTCACTCAAGAACTTCTGAGATTTATCGTGAAATTGCTTGTTATCGGTTAGTAAATCCGTAGATTGGATAGAGTACTCAGCTGAAAACGGCCTCGTTTTTAGGGAAGTTTTACGGCCTAATATTTGAGGTGGTTAAAATTTAACTACACGTAAGGTGTGATGACGATCACTGAGTCTTTCCAATGAATCCATTTAAAAAGCCGCTTACTGTACAAGCGGCTTTTTACTGTCTGGCATTTGGCTGACTTTTCGTAGCGGTATCATGAAAATGGGGTCTTTTGGGGCTAGTGAAACCCTTTCTAGACTTTTGACTTGGTCCAAGCTTTCTAGTTGTTTGTATATTATGTAGTAGCGATTAATGCTTGTGACGTACCCAACCGTTGAGCTTAAACTTTTCCGCATAACGACTTCAACGTTATTAAACCAAACATTAGGATCGTAACCTTGTTGGGCTGCACGCTTACGAATACGCTCTACATTGCCGGGGCCCGCATTGTAAGCCGCCAATGTAAAGTAGAGTTTATTTTGTGCAGTAATATCAGGGTCACTGAAGTACTGCTTACGCAAAAAAGCTAAGTATTTCACTCCAGCATGAATGTTGTTTTCTAATTGTCGAACATTTTTGATATTGATATTCGGATCTTGAGCGGTGCTAGGTAGGACTTGCATTATGCCAACGGCACCTCGACTTCCAACTAGGTCGTTATTAAATCCTGATTCCTTGTAAGCGATTGCAGCGATCAGTAAATAGTCGATATCGTATTTCTCACCATAGCGTGAAAATAGCGCCGCGAGTTTTTCTAGTTGAGCAATTTTCTTAGGGTTAAGAGCTCTGTTCAACCATCCCGTATTATCGATGTATTTACCGTAAATAACGTTACCGAGTAGTGTCCCAGAGCGAGACTTCTGGATGAACTTATTCACGACGGCTTTTAATTTGGGACTATTTTCTCGCATTGCCCAAGCAATTTTGCCATTTTTGCGGATAGGGATTTTTTTGTGAACCCGAATATCATCCATCACTTTCAGCCAAAGCTTGGCTTTATGGCTATCGAGAACAATGGCTTTGACGTAACCATTGTTGAGCATTCCGACCAGCTCATAATCTTGAAGTGTTTCTTCAATAAAGTGCACGATAACAGGCGGTAAGCCTTTTTTGTTTAGTTTCTTATTTAGTGTCTGAATGCTTTCAAAGTAGCTAGAACTGGCGCGCACCCAAATCTCTTTGCCGCTCAATTGTTCGATTTTCGTCATCGTTGGTGTGCTTTTGTTTGTCACTACCCACTCTTGAATACCAGTGAGGATGGGTGAACTGAACTCCACTTTCTGTTTGCGCGTGTCGGTAATAGTCAGGTTGGCGACAACTAAGTCACCTGAACCGTTTTCTAAGGCTGGCAGTAGCTGGTCGCGGGCAACAGGAATAATTTGTACGTTAAGCTTTGGTTTGAGTTTACGAAGGTCTTTTTCGAAATGCGCCAGCAATTCTGCGCCTATGCCTTTTGGTGTGCCGCCCTCAATGTAGTAAAAGCCTAAATCAGCAGAAACTAAGACGCGCAGTACATTCTTCTCCTTGATGACATCGAGGTCTCCGGTATAAGGAGGCTGTTTGAGCGGCGAGATTTGCAGTGCGCAAACGGAAGCAGACAATAGGAGCAGCATAACTGCGCAAAGCTTAGATATCGTCACGTTCACATCCTTTTTATAAAGGGGGGAGGAGAACTTTAAGCATATGTGGAGCTAGGAAGATCATCAAGAAAGGGCTGAATACACTATTGAGAGTAATAAAAAACCGCCACGGTAAAAACGGTGGCGGTTCAGTTTAAAGCAAGTTCAATTACTTCACAGGGTTGAGCTCGATAAGCTTTTCAGTTCTTGCTACGGCGTCTTCCAAACCAAGTTGCTTGTAGGCCTCTAACTGGATAGTCAGTGACTTACGTGCAGCTTCTGTGTCTGGATACGCTTTTTGTAGCTCTTGGCTACGATTAATAGCAGCGACCCAAGCTTCACGGCGAAGGTAGAAGTCAGCAGTCGCTAAATCATAGTTCGCTAGACGGTTTTTCAGCGCGACCATACGTTTTTGTGAATCTTCTGCATATGGGCTATTCGGGTAGCGTTGAAGCAGTTTTTTGAAGTCATCAAACGCTTTTTTTACCGGTTCAGGATCGCGATCGCTTCGATCTACGCTGAATAAATCATGCATAAAGTTACGATCTTGCGCCATGTGGCTTAGACCTCGCATGTACAGCACCCAATCCATCTTTTCATGGGTTGGGTTTAAACGCATAAAGCGAGAAATGGTTGCCAAGCCCAAAGCAAGGTCGTCGTTTTTGTAGTACGCATAGATTAGGTCAAGCTGCACCTGTTCTGAGTAGGCACCGAATGGGTAACGTGAGTCTAATGCTTCCAGTTTCTCAATTGCAGAAAGCCAATTACCACTTTGAAGAGAAATCTGTGCGTCTGCATACAGTTCCGAAGGCGGCACATCAGGAACGATTTCTTCTTTGCTTGCACATCCAAACAGAAGGGATACCGCTAAAAGGCCTGTTAAAGTCTGACGTTTCATATCAGGAGTCTGTTCCTTGAATCTAAATATTTCTTAAGCTGCCGTTACTTTCTTTCCAGTAACAGATACAATGACGTAATAGTCTATTTTTTCACAGTCGTGAGCATTAGTCTCACAGTTTTTAAAAAAGTTCGATATGGCTCAGCAGATTGTATTAACAAATACCGTAAAAGATAGCCAGTTAGGTCAACGTTTAGACCAAGCTATCGCCGAATTATTCGCGGACTTCTCTCGCTCGCGCCTAAAAGAGTGGCTGCTTGATGGGAAAGTTCAAGTTGATGGTGAAGTTGTCACTAAGCCTCGTACCAAAGTAATGGGTGGCGAGGAAATTACATTGCAAGCCGAGTTAGAAGATGAAGAACGCTGGGAAGCGCAAGATATCCCGCTAGATATCGTCTATGAAGATGAAGATATTATCGTTATCAACAAACCTCGTGACTTTGTGGTTCATCCGGGCGCTGGTACGCCTGATGGCACTGTGCTTAATGCGTTGTTGCATCATTACCCTGATATTGCAGAAGTACCTCGTGCAGGTATCGTGCACCGTTTGGATAAAGACACAACGGGTTTGATGGTGGTGGCGAAAACCGTTCCTGCACAAACTCGTCTGGTTCGCGCACTGCAAAAACGTAATATTACTCGTGAGTACGAAGCGATCGCTATTGGTCGTATGACTGCGGGCGGTAAAGTGGATCAACCTATTGGTCGTCACTCTACTAAGCGCACGCTTATGGCGGTGGCACCAATGGGCAAACCAGCAGTAACGCACTACCGTGTTGCTGAACGCTTCCGCGAACACACGCGTATTCGTTTGCGTCTAGAAACGGGTCGTACGCACCAGATTCGTGTGCACATGTCTTACCTTCAGCATCCGCTGCTCGGTGATATTGCATATGGTGGACGTGCTCGCATCCCGACAGGTGCGTCTGAAGAGCTAACGGCAATGATCCGGGGCTTCGATCGCCAAGCATTGCACGCAGTAATGCTGCGCTTTGAGCACCCAATTACGGGCGAAGTTCTTGAGTTTCATGCTCCAGTGCCTGATGACATGGTTGTGATGACTGAAGCGCTTCGTCAAGATACAGAAGAGCACGGCTTACCGGAAGAATTCTAATATGAAGACGATCATTCCGAATTGGCCAGCGCCTAAAAATGTCAAAGCTTTCGCCTCAACACGCATAGGCGGATTTTCGACAGGCCCTTACCAAGGGCTAAATTTAGGTACTCACGTTGGGGATGATTTGTCTTTAGTAGAGAAGAACCGAGCTTGGTTGGCGCAACAGGCAAGCATGCCAAATGCGCCAATCTGGTTAAACCAAACGCATTCAACCGTTGTGGCTCAAGCAAATGAACCAACAACACAGGTGCTTGATGCGGATGGTGTATTTACTTCTTCAAGCCATGTTGTTTGTTCAGCGATGACCGCCGACTGTTTACCTGTATTATTGACTAATACACAAGGTACGCAAGTAGCCGCTGTTCACGCAGGTTGGCGCGGCTTAGCAAATGGCATTGTCGAAAATGCGTTAGCGTTGTTTTCTGGTGAAGTGATAGCGTGGCTTGGCCCCGCCATTGGCCCTCAAGCCTTCGAAGTGGGTGAAGATGTTCTGCAAGCTTTTGTTGATTTTGATTCACAGGCGAATCAAGCATTTGCTCCACGCGATATCGACGGTAAATGGTTTGCTGACATGTCGGTGCTGGCAACGCAACGTTTAAACCGAGCTGGTGTGACACAAGTGTTTGATTCTGGACTTTGTACTTACCAAGATAAAGCCTCTTTTTACTCTTATCGCCGTGATGGTAAGACTGGTCGACAAGCAACCTTTATTTGGATCGAAGACTAGCTATAAGCACCAAAGTGCTAAGATGCATACTACTATTTTTGCAAAGCTATCTTTATTCATTCACTCCCTTGAAATTCCCCACCCGAGTATCCATCTTTCTAACTGTCAAAAGAATTTCCTTTAGTTGAGGTTAGGAAGGTAGATATGCGTCTTGATCGATTCACAAGTAAGTTTCAAATCGCTATCTCTGATGCTCAATCACTAGCATTAGGGCGCGATCATCAATATATCGAGCCAGTTCACCTCATGGTGGCTTTGCTTGATCAAAATGGCAGTCCAATTCGTCCATTGCTTACTATGCTGGATGTGGACGTAACGCATTTACGCTCTAAATTGAGTGAAATGTTAGATCGATTACCAAAAGTCAGTGGCATCGGTGGGGATGTTCAGCTCTCTAGCTCGATGGGCACATTGTTTAACCAGTGTGACAAAGTGGCGCAAAAGCGTCAAGACTCCTATATCTCGTCTGAAGTCTTCCTGCTTGCCGCTTTAGAAGATCGCGGACCATTGGGGCAATTGCTCAAAGAGATCGGCTTAACAGAGCAAAAAGTCAGCCAGGCAATCGAAAAGATCAGAGGTGGTCAAAAGGTCAATGATCCGAATGCAGAAGAGCTTCGTCAAGCATTGGAAAAGTTCACCATAGACCTTACCGAGCGTGCAGAGCAAGGTAAATTAGATCCTGTTATCGGTCGTGATGATGAAATCCGTCGTACTATCCAAGTATTGCAGCGTCGTACTAAAAACAACCCTGTGATTATCGGTGAACCAGGCGTAGGTAAGACAGCAATTGTTGAAGGCTTAGCGCAGCGCATAGTTAACAATGAAGTACCTGAAGGTCTGCGTGGTCGCCGTGTGCTATCACTGGATATGGGCGCACTGGTTGCTGGTGCTAAATACCGTGGTGAATTTGAAGAGCGTTTAAAATCAGTATTGAATGAACTTGCTAAAGAAGAAGGCAACGTCATCCTCTTCATTGATGAATTACACACTATGGTCGGCGCTGGTAAAGGTGAAGGCTCAATGGATGCGGGCAACATGCTAAAACCGGCATTAGCTCGTGGTGAGCTGCACTGTGTTGGCGCAACAACATTGGATGAATATCGTCAGTACATCGAAAAAGATGCAGCATTAGAACGTCGTTTCCAAAAAGTGCTGGTGGATGAGCCGACCGTTGAGGATACCGTGGCGATTTTACGTGGCTTGAAGGAGCGTTATGAGCTTCATCATCACGTCGAAATTACTGACCCAGCGATTGTTGCTGCGGCGAGCTTGTCACATCGCTATGTCTCCGACCGTCAGTTGCCGGATAAAGCGATCGACTTAATCGACGAAGCGGCTTCAAGCATTCGTTTACAAATTGACTCTAAGCCAGAGTCCTTGGATAAGCTTGAGCGTAAAATTATCCAACTCAAAATTGAGCAACAAGCACTAAGTAACGAGCACGATGAAGCGAGTGAAAAGCGTTTGAAAGCGCTTAATGAAGAACTCAATGAAAAAGAGCGAGAGTATGCTGAGCTAGAAGAGGTTTGGAATACAGAAAAAGCAGCTCTTTCTGGCACTCAACATATTAAGTCTGAGCTTGAACAAGCTCGTATGGACATGGAGTTTGCTCGCCGTGCTGGCGATCTAAACCGTATGTCGGAGCTTCAATATGGTCGTATTCCTGAACTTGAGAAGCAGTTAGATCTTGCAACCCAAGCTGAAATGCAGGAAATGACGCTATTGCGTAATAAAGTAACCGACAACGAGATTGCAGAAGTACTTTCTAAGCAAACCGGCATTCCGGTATCCAAGATGCTAGAAGCGGAAAAAGAGAAACTACTTCGTATGGAAGACGTGCTGCATAATCGTGTGGTAGGGCAAAGCGAAGCGGTCTCTGTTGTATCGAATGCCATTCGTCGTAGTCGAGCTGGGCTTTCTGATCCAAACCGACCAATTGGCTCCTTCTTATTCTTAGGTCCAACTGGTGTGGGTAAAACAGAGCTTTGTAAGACACTTGCTAGCTTTATGTTCGACAGTGAAGATGCGATGGTCCGTATCGATATGTCTGAGTTCATGGAGAAACACTCAGTGGCAAGGTTGGTTGGTGCTCCTCCAGGCTATGTCGGATATGAAGAGGGTGGTTACTTAACTGAAGCGGTTCGTCGCAAGCCGTATTCGGTAATTTTGTTAGACGAAGTAGAGAAAGCGCATCCGGATGTATTTAACATTCTGCTGCAAGTTCTCGATGATGGGCGTTTAACGGATGGTCAAGGTCGTACTGTTGACTTCCGTAATACGGTTGTAATCATGACATCTAACTTGGGTTCATCTCGTATCCAAGAGAATTTCGCAACATTAGACTATCAAGGTATCAAGAGTGAAGTGATGGATGTGGTTAGCAAACACTTCCGCCCAGAGTTCTTGAACCGTGTTGATGAAATCGTGGTGTTCCATCCACTTGGTCAAGAGCACATTAAGTCCATTGCTTCTATTCAATTGGAACGTTTGGCGAAACGACTAGAGGAAAAAGGCTATCAACTAGAAGTTTCCGACAAAGCGCTCGATTTGATCGCTCAAGTTGGTTTCGATCCTGTGTATGGTGCGCGTCCTTTAAAACGTGCAATTCAGCAGAATGTCGAGAACCCGTTAGCCAAATCAATTCTTTCTGGTGAAATCGTTCCAGACAAGACAGTGCAGCTAATTGTTACTAATGACCAAATTTGTGCTCATCAATAAGTGTATGGATACAGTAAAATTGAGATAAAAATCACACTAAAGGGGCCGTTTGGCCCCTTTTCTATAGTTTTTTAGAGTCTTTTGTCTGTTTTCTATACGAATAAACTAAAAAGGTGAGTTTTTTTAAAAAATGCACTTGTGTTCTTTAATGAACTCCCTATAATGCGCCTCCGTTGTCACGGGAAAGCAAGTGAAGCGGAACCTAAACAACTACGGTTAGTGAGTTAAAATTAACTCGCAGATAAATAACTTAAAAAAGTGTTTGACACGATAAGTTATCTAGCTAAAATAGCCGTCCACTTTGAAGAGAACTTCGAAGTGTGCTCTTTAAAAATATAGACCTATCAATCTGTGTGGGCACTCGTTGATGATAATCCAATTAGAAGCTTAGGCTTCAAATTAGGTTTCAATGATACGAAGTGACCATTGAATCTTCGGATTCAGCACAGTCAATTCAAACATTACTTTATGTAATGTTCAGTATTCATTGA
>NZ_JAWOTD010000014.1:0-129356 GCF_033338715.1 Vibrio sp. Vb1337
GGTAGTTCAGTTGGTTAGAATACCGGCCTGTCACGCCGGGGGTCGCGGGTTCGAGTCCCGTCCACTCCGCCACTTATTTGAGCGTCGTCTCAATAAACACGAATTACAGGGGTGTAGCTCCAATTGGCAGAGCAGCGGATTCCAAATCCGCGTGTTGGGAGTTCGAATCTCTCCACCCCTGCCATACTCTAAAGCCTCAGCAGTAATGCTGGGGCTTTTTTGCATCTGAAGAAAAGAGAAGCTGACTAGTTGGAAGAGTTGTCGATTCCTCTGATACCAAAGTATCGGGGGGATTGAAAGCTCATATCTCCGGGATATTGGTCCACTTCACCTATCCCCCATATTCATAAGCTCTGGCTTAGGTCAGGGGCTCTTTTATTCCTAACGTATAGTTTCGACGTCAGGTGTATGTTTATCCAACGAATATGGCATACCTTTGCTTCAGATAGTTTTATTTTCTAGTAATGTAATTACTAAATGTTGATGTATCGCGTTGCTCTTTCTGTTTTACCTTCGAATTTCATAACACTTTTTCTTCGTTATCGAGCACATCTGATTCACAATCTATTGAAAGGTCAGTGGTTACATTGGCTTGGATGATTACTGACTTGGTTCCTGTTATCATCATGCCTTAATGCTAATAATTAGGAAGTAAGTTTATGCCACATTTTCGATTCCGTGCTGTAGAGCCACAAGCTGTTCAGGCATTATCAAAACCCCTTACGGATGAACTTCAGCCTCTAATGGACTGTCCGCGTGAGGATTTTACTTTTGAGTATATCTACACTACGTTTTTCAATGAGGGTGAGGTGAGTGCTGCATATCCTTTTGTCGAAGTGCTTTGGTTCGACCGTGGTCAGGAAGTGCAAGATGAAGTTGCCAAGCTTATTACGCAACAAGTGCGCGGTATCGCTGGTGCCGATATTGATGTTGCAGTTATCTTTTCCGCCTTATCTCCTAAAGCTTATTACGATAATGGCGAACACTACTAAAGGTTAAAGGCTATGAGGCTGAGTTTCATTGTAACTTTGGGTTTATGTTTCTCAGCTTCAGTATGTTCTACTCCTTGGGAGTCTGCGGTTAATCCTACCCGAAACTCTTCCTCCTCTATTGGTAGTTATGCTAACGGTTGTTTAGATGGTGCATTACCCTTGCCTCTCGATGGCGTTGGTTATCAAGTCTTACGTAGTAAAACGAAGCGCTACTATGGGCACCCTAAAACGATAGAGTTTATTGAAAATCTGGCGCTTAAAGCTCACCAAAATCTCAACACCACTCTGCTGATTGGTGATTTGTCTTTACCTAGAGGTGGAAGGTTCTCCTCTGGTCATTCTAGTCATCAAACCGGGTTAGATATCGATATTTGGTTAAGACTTGCTGACCAACCGCTTTCTTATAACGAATTACAACTTCCTAAGCCCATGAGTGTGGTGGATTTAAAAGGTTATTCCATACTTAATCATCGCTGGGAAGAACGGCACTTTAAGCTAATTCGGTACGCTTCAAAAAGTAAGGATGTTGCACGAATTTTTGTACATCCTGTTATTAAGGAGCAACTTTGCTTGCAAGAAAACGGCAAAGATCGTTCTTGGTTACGTAAAGTACGTCCATGGTGGGGGCATCATTACCACTTTCACGTCAGGTTATCTTGTCCTGATTCGAGCGACTATTGTGTTGATCAAGCACCACCTCCAGTAGGTGATGGTTGCGGTGCTGAGCTTGCAAGTTGGGCCCCGAAAGCAAAACCTACTGATACCCCTCAACGGGTAAAAACAACCTCTAAGCCCAAACGAAAAAAAGTCGTTCCACCTCAATGCTTGCCGCTTATCAATCCTAATTAGTGTTACTCTTCAGGTTTATCTGTACTTGGTGATCTCTTTTATGAAACTGGAGAAACATCATACTTTTGTCTACATTGAATAGTACCAATACAAAAACTAACCCAATCAGTTTTGGGGACATATTATAGAAATCTAAATTAAACAAAGAGTTGTAGTATGGGTAAGTTGTAACTTCTCTGTTTAGAAAAAGATCTTTCGTCACGATACTCTGGTTTCTTAGCAATATGTCTGTCAGTTGGCTAAAAAGCGATAACAACGCAGACAAGTGTGTAAGGCAGGGATATACCCTTTTCCTGTTAGAAGAGTAAATCAAGGACAAAACCATGACTATGATTTGTGCAAAAGAATTTGCAGAGTGGTTAAGACACAGATTTAGCAGTGATACTAAAGGAGTCTCTTTGACTCGAGAGGATGTGAATCACCTGACTGGGCGTCAACGCCTTGATCCGGGTTTTGTTAATGATGTGCATTATGAGCTGATGCAATATGGAATGGCTTTCGTTACTGATACGAGCCGAGAAAACTTTTATTTAATACCTGTTTCTCAAGCGGAAAATTGGCGTGAGAGACTAGAGTATCATTTTGAAAAAGAGCTGTTCTGCAATATTATCCCTATTGAAAAATCAGGTTGAGAAAAGGTTCAACTTTGATGCCAAAGTTGAACCTAATTGCTCTTATGCTAACCCTTGAATAATCACGAATTTTTCAAGCAACTGCTCTTCAGTTTCGACATGGTTCGGATCAGTGATTATGCATTTTGTAATTGGACACACTGACTGACAGGTCGGCTTTTCGTAATGCCCCTTACACTCTGTACATAGCGCTGGATCAATTTCGAAAATGCTCTCTCCCATACTGATTGCCCCATTGGGGCATTCGGGATCACACATGTCGCAGTTAATGCATTTATCAGTAATGAGCAAGGCCATGGTTACTTACCAGTCGGGTTACGGGTGTCCTGCCCTGAGTTTAGATTACGCATTAATAGGCCATATTCTAAATCTAGCTCTGCTGGTACTGGAATGAATACAAAGTGACCGTTTCCTTTCGCGTCTTCAATAGACTCTGACTTGCGGTTTTCCATTGCCTCTAGCGTGAAAACAATATTGCCTTTTGGCGTCATTAGTTCAAGGCTATCACCGACAAGAAACTTATTTTTTACTTCTACTTCAGCCATGTCACCACGACGTTTGCCAGTGAATTCACCAACAAACTGTTGAGCATCAGAGACTGAGTAACCGTAATCGTAGTTTTGGTAAGTATCGTGTGTATGACGGCGTAGGAAGCCTTCAGTGTAGCCACGGTGAGCTAGGCTTTCTAGTGTACCCATTAGGCTTTCATCGAATGGTCGACCTGCTACAGCATCATCAATTGCTTTACGATAAACTTGAGCGGTACGTGCGCAGTAGTAGAACGATTTAGTACGACCTTCAATTTTCAATGAGTGAACACCCATCTTAGTTAAGCGTTCAACGTGCTGAACCGCTCGTAGGTCTTTAGAGTTCATGATGTAAGTACCATGCTCGTCTTCGTAAGCTGCCATTTTTTCTTCTGGACGGTGTGCTTCAGAAAGTAGAACGACTTCATCTGTTGGTTTGCCGCGACCAATTGTGGTTTCAGGACGCTCGTCTTGTACTTCGACAGGCTGTGCTTCCGTCGGGTCGAATTTCTCTACGATGTCACCAGCGTCGTTTTCTTTACCCTCTTCAACTTTGTATTCCCAGCGGCATGCGTTAGTGCAAGTGCCTTGGTTAGGGTCACGTTTATTGATATAGCCAGAAAGTAGGCAACGACCAGAGTAAGCCATGCATAATGCACCGTGAACGAATACTTCAAGCTCAGTTTCAGGGCAATGCTCACGAATTTCTTCGATTTCTTCTAGAGATAGCTCGCGAGAAACGATCACACGTTCCACGCCATTCGCTGCCCAGAACTTAACGGTCGCCCAGTTTACAGCGTTTGCTTGTACAGAAAGGTGAATTGGCATTTCTGGGAAAGCTTCACGAACCATCATAATTAGGCCTGGATCTGACATGATCAATGCGTCAGGACCCATCTCTACGATTGGCTTAAGATCACGGATGAACGTTTTTAGCTTCGAGTTGTGTGGTTGAATGTTACATACCACATAAAGCTTTTTGCCTAGGGCGTGGGCTTCATCGATACCGATTTTTAGGTTCTCGTGGTTAAACTCGTTGTTACGTACGCGAAGGCTGTAGCGAGGTTGGCCAGCGTAAACTGCATCTGCCCCGTAGGCGAATGCGTAACGCATGTTTTTCAGGCTGCCCGCTGGAGATAGTAGCTCAGGCACGAATGCTTTCTCAGTTGTCATTGCTCAATTCTCTTTTATCTGATCACAAGTCAGGCCAATTCCACCTAATGGAAATGGGGCGCAAATTTTACGTCAAAATGTGAATTGTGACTAGGGTAATTGTGCTTCAGATAGAAAAACGCCCTCAAAAAAAGTGAGGGCGTTATGGTTAACCTTTATACAATATTATGCGTTAGGATTCGGTAAGCCGCCTAGCGCATCGTATAAGTTGGGAAGGAAAGCACTGAACTCTCCACACATTAGAGAGAAGTCTGCATCAAATCGAGCTGCTTGATCTTCACGTGGAATATCATCGTTTTGATCTTTCAATTCATCAGAGAATTTTAGACGTTTGATGCCCGCATCTTCCGTCATAATGAACTCAATACGATCTTGCCAATTAAGCGCAAGTTTCGTCACGACTTTATCCGCAGCGATGTGGTTGCGGATTTCATCAGTGGTTAGCTCTTGCTTCTTACAGCGAATCACACCACCTTCTTCAAGTACGGATTTTAGCTCAGCTTCGTCCATCATGCTGATACCTTGAGGTGTGTCACCGCTTTTCACCCACTCGGTTAGCGTAGTTTCAATCGCCACTTCTGGAATAGCAGGAACAACAGGTAGACTACCCATGGTTTTACGAAGCAATGCTAATACATCTTCTGCTTTTTTATAGCTGCTTGCATCAACAAGGATAAAACCTTCTTTTGGCATGATGAGCACGTGAGTGTGGCTGCTGCGGCTGAATGCGCGCGGCAGTAAATCCATTACGATGTCATCTTTCAGGTTGTCTTTCTCTTTCTTCTTCAGAGGACGACCTTCTTGCGCTTCCATTGCTTCTACTTTTGCATTCAATGATTCTTTGATCACAGAGGCAGGTAGCATTTTCTCTTCTTTCTTGGCGCAAATCAGAATGCGGTTTTCTGACACGTGAGTCATCATATCGCCATGTCTACCCATTGCACTGACCCAGCCAAATTTCTGTTTGTCTTGACTGCCACACGGGGTGAATCGGAATTCAGACAGCTGAGTTTCTAGTTGTTCGGCGTTAAAAGTAACCTCGCGGTTAACGCGGTATACCAGACAGTTTTTAAACCACATAAATCTTCTCTAGGCTTGATGACAAGGGACTAATCATAGGGAATTTTTGTGCTGATGTCTTAATAGAAATGAAAAATATCCGAATGAACCTCAAAAGAAAGTTATATGAAAATTTGTTTTCAAAGGTCACAAAAGTGTCATAATTGGTAGTGATAATGCTTATGCATAGAGAGGCGCTTTGTCTCTTAAATTCATTAGCTCAACGAACATAAGGTTACTCAATTATGTCTAGAAGGATTCTGGTTGTTGAAGACGAAGCTCCTATTCGCGAAATGCTGTGCTTCGTACTTGAGCAGAAAGGTTACCAAGCGGTAGAAGCGGAAGATTATGATACTGCAGTAACCAAACTGGCTGAACCCTTCCCTGATTTAGTTTTACTGGATTGGATGTTACCAGGCGGTAGTGGCATTAACTTCATCAAACATATGAAGCGAGAGGAATTAACGCGCAACATTCCAGTTGTGATGCTTACCGCTCGTGGTGAAGAAGAAGATAAAGTGCGCGGTTTAGAAGTCGGTGCGGATGACTACATTACTAAGCCATTCTCTCCTAAAGAGTTGGTTGCACGCTTAAAAGCGGTGATTCGTCGCGTTACCCCGACTGCACTAGAAGATGTAATTGATGTACAGGGATTGAAGCTTGACCCTGTATCGCACCGTGTTACGGCTAATGATGCGCCATTAGACATGGGCCCAACAGAATTTAAGATGCTTCATTTTTTCATGACGCATCAAGAACGCGTATACAGCCGTGAGCAGCTATTAAACAATGTTTGGGGCACTAACGTGTATGTCGAAGACCGTACGGTCGATGTTCACATTCGCCGCCTGCGTAAAGCATTGGAAGCTGCAGGGCATGATAAGCTGATCCAAACTGTTCGTGGTGCTGGATATCGCTTCTCGACGAAGGCATAAATTAACACGCAGCTTATCGGTACCATTTCTGGAGTTATGAGTGGTTGAAAGATTAACGTGGAAAAAGCTGGCCTGGGAGCTGGCTTTTTTTTACACCCCATGGGTGATAGTAGGTTGGATATTCGGTTATATGCCGTGGTTGCTTTTGGCAGCTACGGCATTGCAGCTTGTGTGGCATTTGCATAACCAAGTACGTTTATCTTCTTGGTTATGGGATGAAAAACGCCTCACGCCACCGTCTGGTAGCGGTAACTGGGAATCTTTGTTCAATGGGTTGTATCGCTTACAACAGCGCCAACGCCGCAAACGAAAAGAGCTTACTAATCTTATTCGTCGATTCCGAAATGGTGCAGAATCGCTACCCGATGCGGTAGTGGTATTCCGTGCTGAAGGCAATATTGTTTGGTGCAACAAGCTGGCTCAGCACTTACTGGGCTTCCATTGGCCAGAAGATTCAGGTCAACCTATCTCCAATCTCATTCGTACACCTGATTTTATCAAGTACCTCAACAAGAAAGACTTTTCAGAGCCATTAGAAATGCGTTCACCACTCAATGTCGAACGCATGCTAGAACTACGTATCGTACCGTATACCGAAGGTGAACATTTGATGGTGGTGCGTGATGTTAGCCAGTTAAAACAACTTGAGGGAATGCGTCGCAACTTCTTTGCCAACGTATCTCATGAACTGCGTACACCAATGACGGTGCTACAAGGTTATCTTGAGATGACAGAAGATCCTGATATGGTCGTGGGTCCAATGTGGAGCAAAGCTCATGGTGTCATGACGGAGCAGCTCAACCGCATGAACAGTTTGGTGAACCAACTACTGACACTATCTAAAATTGAAGCGGCACCTATGCATGAACTTGAGGAAGTCGTGAATGTGCCTGCGATGCTTGAAGTGTTAGAAAAAGAGGCAGTTAGCCTTAGTGGGGACAATCAACATAAATTGAAATTTGATGTTGATGCTAGCCTACGCGTGTTGGGCGATGATGACCAGTTACGTAGTGCTATCTCTAACCTCGTTTATAATGCCGTCAAATACACGCCGCCTGGTGCAAACATTAATGTTCGCTGGTTCCAGACCTCTCAAGGCGCATGCTTAGAGGTGGAAGATAGTGGTGATGGTATTGAACCTCAGCACCTACACCGACTTACCGAGCGTTTTTATCGAGTGGATAAAGCAAGATCACGTGATACTGGTGGAAGTGGTTTAGGGCTAGCCATTGTAAAACACGCGCTGAGTCACCATGACTCTCATTTAGAAATTCACAGTGAAGTAGGTGTGGGCAGTAAGTTTTCTTTCGTATTGCCTGAGCGTTTGGTGGTGAAATAATGGCTTTACGATTGGCAAAAACATTCAGTTTATTCGCGCTTGTTTGTTCTTTTATGGCTGCCGCTCAAGATAAACCATTGCCGACTTATCATAAAACGACGGGGATTGTCGGGAACTTGCTCTCTGTTGGCTCCGATACACTTGCGGGTATGACAACGCTTTGGGTTGAAGAGTTTAAATCCATTTACCCGAATATTAATGCGCAAGTCCAAGCATCTGGCTCTTCTACTGCCCCTCCAGCATTGACCGAACAAACAGCGCAGTTTGGTCCCATGAGTCGCCCTATGCGTTTAAGAGAGGTTGAAGCATTTGAACGTGAACATGGCTATAAGCCAACGGCGCTTAGGGTAGCCATCGATGCAATCGGTATTTTTGTTCATCAAGATAACCCAATTCAAGGTCTTAACTTTAGTCAATTAGATGCTTTGTTTTCTGCCACGCTACGCTGTGGCGAAAGTCAATTTGTAACAAACTGG
Organism: Vibrio sp. Vb1337; assembly: GCF_033338715.1. NCBI lineage: Bacteria > Pseudomonadati > Pseudomonadota > Gammaproteobacteria > Vibrionales > Vibrionaceae > Vibrio > Vibrio sp. Vb1337. Next base: position 7,983 of record NZ_JAWOTD010000014.1, read on the forward strand.
CAGCAACTCGGTCTTGAATCACAGTGGGCAAAGCGAAACGTCCAGTTGTTTGGTCGTAACTCCGTTTCTGGAACTTATGGTTACTTCAAAAGTAATGCCTTGTGTGGCGGCGATTTCAAGACCCGAGTTAACGAGCAGCCAGGCTCCGCGTCAGTTGTGCAAGCTGTAGCGTCAACCATCAGTGGAATTGGTTATTCCGGTGTCGGTTATCGAGTGGCAGGTGTGCGCTTAGTCCCTGTGGCTAAAATGGGAAATGACTACGTGACTCCAACGCGAGAACATATTGTTAGTGGTAAGTACCCACTATCACGTTACTTATATGTTTACGTGAATAAGCACCCTGATTACCCATTAACACCAATTGAAGCTGAATTTATTCGCTTTATCTTTTCTGCTCAGGGACAAGCGTTGGTTGAGAAAGATGGTTATGTGCCCATTACGGCAGATTTTGCAGAAGAAGAGTTAAAAAAAGTCGGCCTGTAAGCCGACTTTTTATTTAGGTATGGACTGTACGAGATCAGAAAGTGAGTGTCCACTTCGCGCTGTCCCAACGTTCTTGTTCTTCCTGTAAATCCGCGTGAAGTAATTTATTGTTTTCTAGCCATGCTTCATCTGTGCATGTGAGAATCCATTCGTCATTTTTGATAGATAAGGTGATATCAGGCAATGGATCTTCATTACGCTGCCCATTTAATACGATAGAAAGTCGTAATATTTTGATGAGGCTTATAACGTCACTCTGTTTATAGAGGTTGAAATCTGGTAGTTCTTGCAATTTGAGCGCTTTACGCTGGAAGCGAGCCAATGTTGCAAGCACTAATTGCTGCTCACGGTTGAAGCCTTGTAGGGTGGAGTGCAACAGAATATAAAAAGAGTGGCGATGGAAACTACGCAAGTTGATACTTAATCCGACTTCATGAAGCAACGCTGCCCACTCTAGTAAGTCAAATAATTCACTCTTTTTCTTAATGCCTAGTTCAGAGCGTACCTGACATAACATCTCACGTGCATGCCCCTTAACACGAGCGGCATGTTCTAAGTCGACTCGGTGCTTGTTGGCTAAATTTTCTGTGGTGCGCATGCGAATATCGGAGCGTGCAAAACGCTCTTCCATTTCGTACAACAGGCCTTCGCGTAGAGCACCATCGGAGAAAAACATTTGCTCAATGCGAAGCGCTTTGAAAATCGCGGACAAAATCGCTACGCCTGCTGCGAATACGGGTTTACGTTCTTCTGTTAGACCCGCCAGCTCAATATCTTCAATGGAATCAAATTTACACAGAGTTCCGATAAGTGTATCCAGTCGACTCGCTGTGATCAGGCCATCTTCAAAACCTAATCCTACTAGCACTTCTTGAATCGCTTTGATGGTTCCTGATGAGCCGAGAGCAATATCCCAGCCCTTTTTACGATATGTTGAAGCGATGGACTCGAGTTTTTGTTCGGCAGCTAACATCGCCTTGCTGAAGTTTTTTCCTGACAGTTTGCCGTTTTTAAAGTATTGCTCTGTAAAACTGACGCATCCCATCTGTTTACTGTTGAGAAGCTCAGGCTCAAATTCTTGTCCAATAATCATCTCGGTACTGCCGCCTCCGATATCGATGACTAGTTTGGAGTTGGATTCTACTTGAGTGTGCGCGACGCCTAAGTAAATCAGGCGGGCTTCTTCTTCTCCAGGGATAATTTCTATTGGGAAAGGCATCACTTCTTTCGCACGCTCGATGAAAAGGTGGGCATTTTTAGCGCGTCTTAGTGTGTGTGTGGCGGCGATACGTACATTTGACTCATCAAGCCCTTGCAACCTTTCAGCGAACATGGCTAAGCATTCTAGCGCACGCTCCATTGCGGCGTGACTTAAGTTCAATTCACTGTCGAGTCCTGATGCTAAGCGAACACGTTGTTTATGACGACTAACCAGTTGTAGGTCACTGCCGACAACTTTGGCCACCACCATATGGAAACTGTTTGAGCCGAGGTCTATCGCGGCAATGTAGCGAGTATCTTGTTCAAGTATTTGAGGCATCTGAATTTTGTTTTCTAGTTTGCTTTTCTATATTTTTAAGATAGTCATAGATAGCGATTTGAGAGCGAACTTTTTTGCGATTACCTCGTGGTACGTAAGCGTTACTCATTTCTTTATCTATTAAACGAGCCTTTACTGTATCGGTAAAATGGATATTCGTTATATCAATAATTCTCTGTTTCAAACGTGGATCACGGACTGGTACTGCTACCTCGATACGGTGATCAATATTTCTTGTCATCCAGTCTGCGGAGGAGATATAAACTTGCGGATCGCCATCATTGTGGGTGATCACCACGCGAGGGTGCTCAAGAAAGCGGTCAACAATACTGATGATGCGAATATTGTCGCTGATCCCCTCAATGCCCGGTACTAATGAGCACATGCCTCGAATGATCATGTTTATTTTTACACCGGAAGTACTTGCTCCATAAAGCTTATTGACGATGCCTTTATCGACTAGGTTATTGACCTTGATCGTAAGAGCGGCTTTTTTCCCTAGCTTGGCATTCGCAATTTCATTATCGATTAAGCGGTAGATTTGGGTTCGAGAATTACGAGGAGATACCATAAGGTGATTGAACTTCACTGGTCGGTATGGATTCTCAATGTAACCGAAGACATTACGGACTTCATTAGTGATTTCTTGATCTGCCGTAAGCAGGGAGAAGTCGGTATAAATTCGTGCTGTCTTCTCATGGAAGTTGCCTGTGCCGATGTGTGCGTAGCGAATAATTTCTTCACCTTCGCGGCGGCTAATCATCAGTAGCTTTGAGTGAATCTTAAGACCAGGCGCACCAAAGATGACGTGCACACCCGCTTCGGTTAATACTTTTGACCATTCGATATTGGCTTCTTCATCAAAGCGAGCTTGCAGTTCGACGACCACAGTGACATTTTTGCCGTTGTGCACTGCATCAATTAAAGAGTTCATCAAGCGAGAATCTTTCGCGACGCGATAAATGTTAATCTTGATACTAAGTACTTTGGGATCGAAGGAGGCTTGGCGCACTAACTCACTAATGTGGTCAAAAGTGTGGTAGGGATAATAGAGCAGAATATCTTTCGCTTTAATCGCGTCAAAGCTGTTGGCATAACCTTCGAAATCGGCACATTTCATTGGCGGGAGAGGTTTATTTTCAAGATACTCTCGTCCAACATTTGGAAAGCCGATGAAGTCTTTAAAGTTGTGATAGCGTCCGCCGGGGATAAGGTTATCGTAGTTAGAGATATTAAGTTTGTTACACAGAAACTCTAACATTTGAGGCGGCATATCGCGTTCGTAGACGAAGCGAACGGGCTTTGCTGTCAGTCGCTGATTGACACCCTCTGACATTTGTTCAAGCAAGCTGTACTCGATTTCATTGCGTAAATCGTATTCAGCGTCACGCGTCATTTTCATCGCATAGCCGCTAAGCTCATCATAATCAAAAAAGCCTTTGAACAGCTCGTCCAAACAGTGGCGGATAATATTATCAAGTAAGATGATGGTTTTTCGACGCTTTCCTTTCTGTTCTGGTACCATCACAAAGCGGGGAAGGTGATCGGTCGGAATTTCGATCAGAGCGTACTGGTAATGTTCTTCTTTACGCAGTTCCACGGCGATGTAAGCGTACTCGTCTTTGAGAAATTGCAGAACATCGATCTCGTCTTTCATTAGGAGGGGAGTGATATGCGGCATTACCTCTCTACGGAAGTATTTCGCGATCCACTTTTGTTGCGATTCATCCAGTTGTTGTTCGTTGACCAAGAAAATGCGACGTCGCGCCATTTCTCGAATCAACTCGCTGTAAAGCTCATCAAATTGTTCGTTAAGCTTTAGTGCTTTCGACTGCATTTTGGTTAACAGTCGTTTAGGGCTATCACTGCCACCGCGCTCTTGGCTGATTAGGATTCTGCGCTTCACGTCCGCAAAGCGTACTTTGTAAAATTCATCTAAATTGTTGGAAAAGATCCCAAGAAAGCGAATACGTTCGATCAAAGGGACGGTTTTATCGGCAGCTTCTTGTAATACTCGTTCGTTGAAAGACAACCAACTCAGTTCTTTTTCTATATATAGTTTTTCTGCGCTCATAACCTTACCTAGCCAAAAGTGAAGTATTACGTACTCATCTTGGAAAAATGGATGAGTGAGAACATTATGAGATTTTCATTACAGATTTATTTCATACCACGCATTGCATAAGAGTTGTATTCTTTTCAGGTGTTTAATGTGATCTGTAATATAATTGTCATCTTAACGACATATTCTAGTACTAAGTCAAAAAAGGTAGAGATTTAAATGGCACAAGCCGAGTTTTCATTGCAGGAAAAAGATAAGAAACGACTGATAAAAGATCGTTTAGTTCGACTTGCAGTGACATCCGGTGGTGTCGGCGTACTCGCGGCGCTTATTTTGATCTTTGTCTACCTCGCCATGGTGATCATTCCGCTTTTTTCTGATGCGGAGATCAAAACCAACCAAGCCATTCGAGCCACTCATATTGAAACACCACTTGCGATTTCAGTGGATGATTACGCTCAGCTCGCGTTCGTTCTAACCCAAAGTGGTGAGATTCAATATTTGTCGATGGACGATCCTACGAAACCTGCGGTGTATACACAGCAAATCGCCCAGAAACCCGTCGCTTTCTCTCAATCTGCTCCTGGGCTAGGTTGGTATGGATTTGTTGATGGGCAGGGTAAAGCGAACCTTTTCAAGCCAGAATTTAATGCCACGTTGAGAGAAAATACACGTCCTCCGGAAGTGATTGAGCTAGACACCAGCATGGATCTGACACTAAGTACGCCTCAAGATCCTGTGACTCAGTTTGTATTTGCAGCTTCGACGCCCTTACCAACGGTTGTTTGGCAGATGCAAAGTGGTGAAGTGAAAGCTCGCTGGCAAGTGGCTTCGTCTTTGGGTACGTCTCCTACAACGATCGATTTTACGTTCTCTTCAGGCTTTAATACGCCTCAGCAAATGTTGTTGACACCTGACGGTGAAACGCTTTATTTGCGCGATGGCTCTGAGTTGATCGTGTTAAAGAAAACCGCACGTAAATTTGCTGTGCGAGAGGTGGTCGATCTCACTCAAGGTGATAAGAAGCATTCCGTTCGTACGATAGACTTATTGGCTGGTGCTTACTCGCTTTTGGTGACGCACAACGATGGTCGGGTGTCGCAATGGTTTGATACGCTGCAAGAAGAAAAACGCACGTTAACACATATTCGTGATTTTAAATTGGCATCAGAGCTTAAGTATTTGTTGCCGGATTCTCATCGAAAAGGATTTTATAGCTTTTACACCAACGGCACGTTGCAAAGCCATTATACAACCAGTGAAAAACTGGTGTTGTTTAAGCGTGCGTACAATCAAGCGCCCGCAATCGCAGCAATGTCTAACAATGAGCGCTACTTAATCACTTGGCAAAATAATGCGTTAAATGTTGCGGAAGTGGACAATGCCTATCCGGAAATTTCATTGTCTTCATTATGGCAAGAAGTGTGGTACGAAGGGTATCCTGAGCCTGAATTTGTGTGGCAATCGACTTCGGCGAGCGATAACTTTGAGGCTAAGTTCAGCCTAGTACCTATTGCGTTTGGAACGATAAAAGCGGCGATGTTTGCGATGCTGTTTTCAGTACCGCTCGCAGTGCTAGGTGCTATTTATACGGCTTACTTTATGTCGCCACGCATGCGTCGTGTCGTAAAACCGTCGATTGAGCTAATGGAAGCACTGCCGACGGTGATCATTGGTTTCCTCGCGGGATTGTGGTTCGCGCCTATTGTCGAAGATCATTTGATTACGATCGTCGTTATGCTGTTTGTTTTGCCCTTGAGCACCATGATTATGGGCGGGCTATGGGCATTAATACCGCAACCTTTGCGGAATCGTCTGCCTAATGGTTGGCATGCTTTAGTGCTCATGCCTGTCATATTGGTACTGATTGGGCTTGGAGTGTGGATTTCGCCTACGATTGAGCAGACGTTCTTTGGTGGCGATATGCGCTTATTCTTAACCGAGCATGGTATTGGTTACGATCAACGCAATGCATTGGTGGTGGGGCTAGCGATGGGGTTTGCTGTTATCCCGACGATTTTTACCATTGCCGAAGATGCTATTTTCTCTGTACCGAAGCATTTATCGGATGGCTCTTTGGCATTAGGGGCCACGCCTTGGCAAACTTTAATCTATGTTGTCTTGCTTACTGCAAGCCCAGGTATTTTTTCTGCCATTATGATGGGCCTGGGACGCGCTGTTGGCGAAACCATGATTGTGTTAATGGCAACGGGCAATACGCCATTAATGGATTGGAATATTTTGGAAGGATTGCGCAGCCTGTCGGCGACCATCGCCGTTGAGTTGCCAGAGTCGGAAGTTGGAAGTTCGCATTATCGCCTGCTGTTCCTAGCTGCATTGATTTTGTTTGTGTTTACGTTTGCAGTAAACGCGCTTGCGGAGTGGGTTCGTCAGAGACTGAGAGATAAGTACCGTGCGTTGTAATAATGGTTTGAATAAAGAGCGAGTAATAACGTGTTAAATTGGATTCGTTCTGGCGCACCGTGGATATGGCTAACAGGCGGTGCAGTCAGCATCAGTTTGTTGTCGGTATTAGGGTTGTTACTCCTTATCGGCTGGAAAGGCCTGACTTACTTTTGGCCAGCGCCCTTGTATCAGTGGAATGTTGCAGCGCTGACTCCTGTACAAGGTGAAGTGCTACATGAAAATACTATTCTGATTGGTCAAGTGTATGAGCGCAGCTTTGTACCGAAGAGTTATTTGCCTGAAAGCGCAGCACAACAGTTAGAAGACGATGAAGATTTTGCCACGCGACTCAACATCAAAATCGCTAACCGAGAGTTGTATCCCGCCGATTTTATCTCCGTATTGCAAATGCAGTTGGATGAGCCCACGACGCCAAAAGAGTGGGCGGTGATAGAGCGCAGTAGCGGTGGTTATTTCTTTGGTAAGCTGGTGGCGTTTCAAGATGGCGATAATATATACACCAGTGATATTCAATCGATACTAAATAAAAAGCTTGATGATGCAGAAACTCTGCGCCATGAGATTGATTCTTTGGTGGTCGATCAGCTTAAAGAGCTTGGTTGGAAGCTAGAGCAGTTGCGATTAGAAAAGCGCAAGCATGAATTGAATGACACGCTGACAGAAAGCTTCTTAAAGGAAAATCAGACGAAAAAAGAGCAGATAGAAAAAGCGCTTGCGACGTTAGATTTGCAACTTGATGGTTTACGACTTCAGCTCTCTGACTATGCCTTGATTGTCGAGGATATGACGGGGTCACAAGTATCGATTCCGCTCGAAGATATTTTGGACTACTGGTATCCAAACCAAATGTCACTGCCTGATAAAGTCATGCATTGGGGAAAACAGGTTTGGAAGTTTTTATCTGAAGATCCAAGAGAGTCTAACTCCGAAGGAGGCGTGTTCCCTGCGATATTTGGTACGGTTTTCTTAGTACTCATCATGTCGATCATTGTGATGCCACTCGGGGTGATCGCCGCTATCTATCTACATGAATACGCTAAGAATAACGCTCTAACCAGAGTTATTCGTATTGCGGTTATAAACCTAGCGGGTGTTCCATCGATTGTTTATGGCGTGTTTGGTTTAGGTTTCTTCGTTTATACGATTGGTGCCTCTATCGACAACGTATTCTATGCGGAGAAGCTACCGGCACCAACCTTTGGTACGCCGGGTTTGTTATGGTCTGCACTAACTCTTGCCGTGCTGACGCTTCCAGTTGTGATTGTGACTACTGAAGAAGGTTTAACTCGTATTCCGAGCTCAGTACGACATGGTTCTCTGGCGCTTGGTGCAACTCAGTTCGAAACACTATGGCGTGTGGTTTTACCTATGGCGACGCCAGCTATTATCACAGGTTTGATCCTTGCGATTGCACGTGCAGCTGGCGAAGTAGCGCCACTGATGCTGGTGGGGGTCGTGAAATTGGCATCCAGTTTACCGGTTGACGGACAATTCCCTTATGTGCATTTGGATAGAAAGTTCATGCATTTAGGTTTTCACATTTACGATGTTGGCTTTCAAACCTCCAACATCGAAGCGGCGCGACCATTAGTTTATGCTACCTCTTTCTTACTCGTGACAGTGATTGTCGGGCTAAACTTAACAGCAATCAGTATTCGCAATAATTTACGAGAAAAATACAGAACGTTAGGACAAGATTAAGTATGTTTAATTTTGATAGTACATTAGGTTATGAGCCACCATTGGATGTTCATAATTTAACGGATGAACAAACAGCCATCTCAATCGAGAACCTTAATCTGTTCTATGGTCAAACTCAGGCGCTGCATGATATTTCGATGCGAATTCCCAAAGGGCGAGTCACCGCTTTTATCGGTCCTTCAGGGTGTGGAAAGTCGACGTTATTACGTTGCATCAATCGTATGAACGACTTAGTGGAAGGGTGTCGAGTCACAGGTAAAGTGCGTCTCCATGGCAAGAATGTTTATCATCCTAATGTCGATGTTGCGACACTTCGACGCCGAGTGGGAATGGTGTTTCAAAGACCCAATCCATTTCCTAAGTCTATTTATGAAAACGTAGTTTATGGCTTACGCTTACAAGGTGTAAAAAACAGCCGCAGTTTAGATGACGCAGTGGAGCGATCCTTGCGCTCGGCGGCGTTGTGGGATGAGGTAAAAGACCGCTTGCATGAGAACGCATTTGGCTTATCTGGTGGTCAGCAACAGCGCTTGGTCATTGCGCGCGCGGTGGCGATTGAGCCGGAAGTCCTGTTATTGGACGAGCCAACATCAGCGTTGGATCCAATCTCAACTTTAACTATTGAAGAGCTTATCAATGAGCTGAAGACTCAATATACTGTGGTTATCGTTACCCATAACATGCAACAAGCGGCGAGAGTGAGCGATCATACTGCATTCATTCATATGGGTAAGTTAATTGAATACTCTGACGCGGACTCGATCTTCACTTCGCCAATGAAGAAACAGACCGAAGATTACATTACGGGTCGCTACGGTTAAGTCGCGACTCTATACGGAATAAGGAACATCATGCACTTTGGACGTCATATTTCAGGACAATTTAACGTAGAGCTAGAATCGATTCGTACTCATGTATTAACCATGGGAGGCTTGGTAGAGCAGCAGCTTTCGTATTCTATTCAAGCCTTGCATAAAGAAGACATCGAACTGGCGCGTAAGGTTGTGCGTGACGATCATAAAGTGAATGCGATGGAAGTCTCGATCGATGACGCCTGTACACGCATTATTGCTAAGCGTCAGCCAACGGCAAAAGACTTGCGCTTAATCATGGCTATCATCAAAACGATCACGGATTTAGAACGCATCGGTGATGTGGCGACACGCATTGCTTACGTTGCCATTGAAAGCCCATCATCAAAAGAACGACAATTCCAAGTGTCGTTAGAGCCTCTCTGCCGTCAGGCAATTAATATGCTGCATCAGGTTCTAGATGCGTTTGCCCGCATGGATGTAGAAGCGGCAGCAGAGGTGCATAAACAAGATGACAAACTAGACGCCGAGTATGAAGCGGTGATTCGTCAGTTGATGACTTACATGATGGAAGATCCAAAAAATATCCCTAATATTCTTCAAGTGATGTGGTCGGCACGCGCGATTGAACGCGTGGGGGACCGCTGCCAGAACATCTGTGAATACATTATTTACTTCGTGAAAGGGAAAGATGTACGCCATCTAGGTGATCAAAGTATTGATGACGTACTGAAGTAACTGACTTCAATAAATAGACCAGCTTTTAGGCTGGTCTATTTATTAGAGAGAAGGAAAGCACGTCAATATTTATCAGGAACGAAGGTCTGATCATCAATGGGCGCTCTGACGTAACCTTCTTTATTGAGTTCAGGTAATTCGATGGGTGAGTACTCAAGTGCTTTGTAATCAATCTGGCTTAGTAAATGACTGATACAGTTCAAGCGCGCTTTCTTTTTGTCATCAGAAGGGACGACCCACCAAGGGCAGTTTTTCGTGTCTGTATAGGCAAACATCTTATCTTTTGCTTCCGAATACTCCGCCCAGCGATGACGTGACTCTAAATCCATTGGGCTGAATTTCCAACGTTTGATCGGCGTATTAATTCGACCTAGAAAACGTTTTTCCTGCTCTTCGTCTGAAACCGAAAACCAATACTTAATCAGAATAATCCCAGAGCGTTGCAACATTCTCTCGAATTCAGGGCAAGAGCGTAAAAACTCCTCGTATTCGTCTGGAGTACAGAACCCCATGACTTTTTCGACACCTGCTCGGTTATACCAACTTCGGTCAAATAAAACGATTTCACCAGCAGATGGTAAATGAGCGACGTAACGTTGGAAGTACCATTGCGTTTTTTCTTTTTCTGTCGGTGCAGGCAGAGCCACAACGCGACAAACACGCGGGTTTAGCTTTTCTGTAATTCGCTTTATCACTCCGCCTTTGCCCGCAGCATCACGTCCTTCAAACAGAACCACCACTTTTAACCCTTTGTGTTTGACCCACTCTTGAAGTTTTACGAGCTCAACTTGAAGGTTTTTGAGCTCCTTTTCGTATTCCTTTTTCTTCAATTTAGACATACACCTTTCCTCACTCCTTGATAAACAATATGTTAGCACTCAAAAGCTATGCGCGTGAGGTTACGGTCGTCTATTTGAGAGCTGCTACGACATCGGTAATGGCTTGTGTACTTGTGATGGGGATTAAAAAATCATCGACATCGGATGCGCCCATTTTGCTTTGTTCAGCAACAAAGGTCATTTGGCTAGGGCGTGTGGTTTTGCCTGACAGATGGATTTCAGGAACTTGAGTGTCTTCTACTAACGCACGTACGTTACTCGCATTAACGCCAGCCCCCGCCATGATTGCTATGCGCCCTTGGGCTTGATTAACCAAAGCTCTAAGCACATCGATCCCTTGTGGTGCTGAAGGCGCAAGACCGGAGGTTAAAATACGTTCACAACCTAAGCTGATCACTTCTTCCAAAGTTTTTTCAGCGTCACGACACTGGTCAAAGGCACGATGGAAGGTTACGCCTAAGCCAATCGCTTGAGCAAATTCACACAGCGCAGCCGAGTAAGGCATGTGGATATCCCCCTCTTGGGTGAGTACACCGAGAACCACACCATCCAAGCCCGATTGGTGAGCCGCTTCAATATCCCAACGCATCATTTCGATCTCTTCTTCACTGTAGAAGAAGTCACCTTGGCGTGGGCGAATCATGGCATAAACAGGAATGGTCGAAAGCTTAGCGGCTTGGTGCATAAAGCCATAACTGGGTGTTAGTCCGCCTAAAGCCAAAGAGGAGCAAAGCTCAATCCGAGTGGCGCCGCCAGCAATGGCGTAGTGCAGAGATTCAATATTATCGATACAGACTTCTAGGTGAGTAACCACGTTCATTCATCCTGCTAACGTTACAAATAGGTGTTGTGGCTAAGATATTAACAGGGCAAGTAAGCAGAATCTGTATGGAGGGGATGATAAATAGAGGTAAAGTTTACGCTGAAGCGTTACCTCATTTTGGCGGTTTATCTGAAGGAAAAAGAAAGCCCAGAGCAGAGGCTCTGGGCTTTGATAGGACTTTACTTAGACTGATTGGCGTTTGCGGTTTTCCGCATTAGCTTTTTGCTTTATATACATCCAACCATCACACCCGTTGAGCTAGGGTGAAGGTCTATTATTTTTTGCCTAGGTCAGCTGCGTGCTCAGATAGGAACGCTGCAACACCTTTTGGAGATGCGTCCATACCTGCTTTACCTTCTTCCCATTGTGCAGGACATACTTCGCCGTGCTTCTGGTGGAAGTTAAGAGCGTCAACCATGCGTAGCATTTCGTCGATGTTACGGCCTAGTGGTAGGTCGTTAACTACTTGGTGACGTACAACGCCTTCTTCGTCGATTAGGAAAGAACCACGGAAAGCAACGCCTGCTTCTGGGTGCTCAACGTCGTAAGCTTTACAGATTTCGTGCTTAACGTCAGCAACTAGTGGGTACTTAACTTGACCGATACCGCCATCTTCGATAGCAGTGTTACGCCATGCGTTGTGAGAGAACTGAGAATCGATAGAAACACCGATTACTTCAACACCTTTAGCTTGGAAGTCAGCTAGACGGTTGTCGAATGCGATTAGCTCAGATGGGCAAACGAAAGTGAAATCTAGTGGGTAGAAGAATACTACTGCTTTCTTACCTTTAGTGAACTCTGCAAAGTTGAAGTTTTCAACGATTTCACCGTTACCTAGAACAGCTGCTGCAGTAAAATCAGGGGCTTGACGACCTACTAGTACCATTTTTTTTGCTCCTAAAAAGTATGGTTAGCTCCAAACCGAATTCAGTTGTGTCGGTTTGGTTCGTGTTTGTACGAGACAAACTATAGTACAGATTGTAGTATTGAAAAAAGCGAAATAAATAGATTGAGTTAATCGAAAAAAACGATAATAACAAAACTCTTAACTCGATCACTGGAACGGCGGTAGATACAAATACAATTATGAATAAATGGCCCAGTTTGAAGCAGTTACACTATTTAGTCACACTGCATGAAACAAGACATTTTAGTGACGCTGCAGAGCGTTGTTTTGTCAGTCAGTCGACTTTAAGTAAGGGTATTCAAAACTTAGAGGAATTGATTGGTTGTCCCTTATATGAAAAGAAAGATAAGAAAAGTCCACTGGTTTTTACCCAAACAGGAGAAATGGTAGTAAAGCAGGGGCGAGAGCTGCTAGCAAAAGGGCAAGATTTGGTCGAGCTTGGACGTATGTGCCAAGGCGACGATATGCAAGGCCAGCTAAAAGTAGGATGCATACCAACAATTGCTCCGTTTTTACTGTGTGATTTGGTACAAGAGGTGAACTACCGTTTCCCACAACTGACCCTTTTATTAAGAGAAGACACGACGACAAACTTACTCCAAGCGCTCAGACATGGTGAGCTGGATGTGCTTATTTTAGCGTTACCAGTCGAAATTGATGGGATGGAAAGCCGAGTAGTGGGTAAGGATCCGTTTCGAATGGTTATAAGCGCTAATCAAGCCCAATCGGTCCCTGTGCCGATTCGTTACGCGGATTTACCTGACGAATCCGTCTTTCTACTAGAGAAAGAACATTGCTTAACGGAACATGCGGTATCAGCGTGTAAATTAACAGACAAAGAAAAAATCAATCCGTTTACGGCAACCAGCCTCCATACACTGGTGCAAATGGTTGCGAATGGTTTGGGAACAACGTTCATTCCTCAAATGGCTATCGACCATGGCTTGCTGCATAACCAGAATTTAGTCGTGATCGATCCTCCTGGTAAACAAGCTTATCGCGAAATCGGCTTAGTTTGGCGTCCGAGCTCGTCAAGAACGAAAACATTTAATCAACTTGCAGAAGTCGTTTCAGAGCTGCTTTAGCTATTAGTATTAGCCCTTACTTCTCCATTATTTATCTAAAAGCGCACTGGAAACAGTGCGCTTTCTAGTATTTTATTCTGTTGGTAAACTTTGACTTGTAAAATTTTACAGCTCTTCTTTGATGAAGCTTTCATAAAATTGTGAAATTTCACAATGTTAATTTTACACAAAGCCCTGCATACCTTGTTTGACCCCTGTTTAAATCCATCTCTTCAGCCCTTGTGAATACAAGGTGTTTGTTTACCAGTCTATATTCATACGCTTGTTTGAAATGATAAAACGACTTTAAATTTAATGTAATTTTATTACGTAATAACTTACAAAATAAGGCGCTTGATAGATGGTTTTTACCTTGCGGAATAAAACTTTGAATTTTCTGTTTTGTTTATATTAGGGGTTTCACTAAACCCTTTGTTGATATAGCTTATTTAAAGGCCGATACGACTTATGTCTAGATTGAAAATACACGTAGCATTACGCAATCTATCGGCATGGCTAGACGAGTTGAACACAAAGTTAAAGGATGTAATTTGTTGTTCATAACTTACAAATGTAGCTTTACGCTGACTGCCCAAGATTGATAAAGCACGTTAAGGATGAATGATTATGCTTGCTCAGACAGAACAAAAAACACAACAACTAAAGCAAACCCAAGGCATGCTTGAGGTGAATGGAGTCGTTGCTCCAGAACATCAAGCAATTTTCCCTGTTGAAGCCCAAACCTTTTTATCTCTACTGTGTGAAAAATTTGCCGGACGCGTTGAACAGTTGCTGGAAGCAAGAGAAGAGAAGCAAGCACGTATTGATGCTGGTGAGCTACCAGATTTTCTACCAGAGACACAAGACATCCGTGAAGGAAGTTGGAAGATCCTAGGAATCCCACAAGATCTGCAAGATCGCCGTGTGGAGATTACCGGACCAACTGACCGCAAGATGGTGATTAACGCACTGAATGCGAATGTAAAAGTGTTCATGGCAGACTTCGAAGATTCAATGTCTCCTGCATGGAGTAAAGTGCTGGATGGTCAAATTAACTTGCGCGATGCTGTTAATGGCACCATCAGTTACACCAATCCTGGCAATGGCAAACATTATCAGCTGGAAGATGACCCAGCGGTGTTGATCTGCCGTGTTCGCGGCCTTCATTTAAAAGAAAAACACGTTACGTGGCACGGTCAGATCATTCCAGGTGCGCTATTCGATTTCGCTCTGTATTTCTATAACAACTACAAAGCGTTACTTCAAAAAGGCAGTGGCCCTTATTTCTACCTTCCAAAACTGCAATCGCATCACGAAGCGAAGTGGTGGAGCGAAGTGTTCCATTTCACGGAAGACTACTTCGGTTTGGATACAGGCACCATCAAAGCGACTGTGCTGATTGAAACCTTACCAGCGGTATTCGAAATGGACGAGATTCTGTTCTCGCTTAAAGAACACATCGTTGGTTTGAACTGTGGTCGCTGGGATTACATCTTTAGCTATATCAAAACATTGAAAAAACACTCAGACCGAGTACTGCCAGATCGCCAAGTGGTAACGATGGACAAGCCATTCTTAAACGCTTACTCGCGATTATTGGTACGTACTTGCCATAAACGAGGTGCTTTCGCGATGGGAGGAATGGCCGCATTTATCCCAGCTAAAGACCCGAAAGAGAATCAAAAAGTATTAGACAAGATCCAGACTGACAAATCGTTAGAAGCTAACAACGGCCACGACGGTACTTGGGTGGCTCATCCAGGTTTGGCTGACACTGCTATGGAAGTCTTTAGTGCTGTGCTGGGTGAACGCACCAACCAGTTGGATGTGAGCCGTGCAGAGGATGCGCCTATTACAGCCGCTGAACTGCTTGAGCCTTGTGAAGGCGAGCGCACTGAAGGCGGAATGCGCCACAATATTCGCGTTGCGCTGCAATACATCGAAGCTTGGATTTCTGGCAATGGTTGTGTGCCGATTTACGGACTGATGGAAGACGCAGCAACGGCAGAAATCTCACGCGCCTCTATCTGGCAATGGATTCAACACGGCAAGTCGCTAGACAACGGATTAAAGGTCACTAAAGAGCTGTTCGAGCTCTATCTCAAAGAGGAGATTGAAGTCGTGAAGCAAGAAATTGGCGAGCAGCGCTACCATGCGGGTCGATTTGAAGAAGCAGCAGACTTAATGGCAAGGCTCACGACGAGCGATGAACTGACCAACTTTTTGACAGTTCCTGGTTATGACTACCTGGATTAATAAAGAATAACTGTAACACCAATAACGTGAAGGATTTTCAAGGCAGATAGGGAAGTACTGCCTGAGAACGGAAACTCAACGCACACGCATAAAGTGCAAATTATAAAGAGGGATAGACCAATGACTAACTTAACTCGCCGCCAACAAATTGAAGCTCTGGAAAAAGACTGGGTAACTAACCCACGCTGGAAAAATGTGAAGCGTACTTACACTGCCGAGGAAGTGGTGGAACTGCGTGGCTCTATGGTGCCTGCAAACACAATTGCACAACGTGGTGCAGACAAACTTTGGTCACTGGTCAACGGTAGTGCGAAAAAAGGTTACGTAAACTGTCTTGGTGCGCTAACGGGTGGTCAAGCCGTTCAACAAGCTAAGGCAGGTATTGAAGCGATCTATCTGTCAGGCTGGCAGGTAGCGGCGGATAACAACACCGCTTCGACGATGTATCCAGACCAATCTCTTTACCCAGTAGATTCTGTACCGTCAGTAGTAAAGCGTATCAACAACTCATTCCGTCGTGCAGACCAAATTCAGTGGGCTGCTGGTAAGACGCCTGAAGATGAAGGTGGTATTGATTACTTCCTACCTATCGTAGCGGATGCTGAAGCGGGCTTTGGTGGTGTGCTTAACGCTTACGAACTAATGAAATCGATGATCGAAGCCGGTGCCGCGGGCGTTCACTTTGAAGACCAGTTAGCATCGGTGAAAAAGTGTGGTCATATGGGGGGTAAGGTATTAGTTCCTACGCAAGAAGCGGTACAAAAGCTCGTTGCAGCTCGTTTGGCTGCTGACGTAGCGGGAACAACAACATTAGTTATTGCTCGTACTGATGCGAATGCGGCGGATCTCATTACTTCAGATTGCGACCCATATGATAAAGACTTTATTGAAGGTGAGCGTACTCAAGAAGGTTTCTACCGCGTTCGCGCGGGTATCGACCAAGCGATTTCTCGCGGTCTGGCTTACGCACCATATGCAGACTTGATTTGGTGTGAAACGGCTACGCCATGTTTGGAAGAAGCACGTAAGTTTGCAGAAGCAATTCACGCTGAATACCCAGATCAATTGTTGGCGTACAACTGCTCGCCTTCATTCAACTGGGAGAAAAACCTAGATGCAGAAACCATTGCTAAGTTCCAACAAGAGCTTGCAGACATGGGCTACAAGTACCAATTCATCACGCTAGCAGGCATTCACAACATGTGGTTCAACATGTTTGAACTGGCACACGCTTACGCTCAAGGTGAAGGTATGCGTCATTATGTTGAGAAAGTTCAGCGTCCTGAATTCCAAGCAGCTGAAAAAGGCTATACGTTTGTTGCGCACCAACAAGAAGTAGGTACAGGTTACTTCGATAGAATGACCAATACTATCCAAGGTGGTAACTCTTCAGTGACAGCATTGACAGGTTCGACCGAAGAAGACCAATTCTAATTGGCAGAGAAACACTTCCTTAATCAGCGTCAGTAATGGCATTTTGAGCGGCAACCCTGCCGCTCTTTTTTCGTTTAACCGGTGTAAAAACGAAACTTACAACAAAGAGAATACGCTTGCGTACTACTCTTCCTGCTCGATTTCTTCAGGTTCCACTTCTTCTTGCAGTTCCAATAAGTTAATCGCAATCGTCACGAAGTCACTATCAGTAATAATGCCGACCAATCGACCTTTGGTGACAACAGGTAGACAGCCAACTTTATGCTTTTGCATATAGATAGCGCTCTCTTTGAGCCCCGCGATAGGCTCTGCCGTCATGATATTGGTGTGCATCATTTCGTAGAGCGGTGTGTCTAAAGTAAAAGATTGTTCAGCCTCATCTGGGTGCAAGCTCGATTCTTGAGCAGCAAGAATGTCGCGTTGAGTCACCAAGCCTTGTAAGTGGTTATTGGCATCAACAACCGGAATGTGTCGAATATCAAGCGCATCCATCATGCTTTTTGCATCACGCAAGGTGTGCGTGCGCAGTAAGGTATGAGGATTACGAGTCATCATGTCTTCAACCTTGATCATAGAGACCTCCAGCGGCATTGTCCTTCTCTTAAATATAGAGAATATTTTTCTGTATATCTGGGAGCTAACTCGTTTTTCATCAATTAAATAGCACAATGCTGATGGGCTGCGTAATCTGTGTTTTATTGGTGTTTTTATTAATTTGAATAAGTCGGTTTGTGTGCGAGTCAGTTGGCATTTTTAGTTGATATTGAATGTGTCCCCAAGGTAATCCAATGAATTGAATCGCACATTTTTATTCGCTGGATTTTCCAAGATTCTTCTCTCGAAGAAGATACGTCCAGGCTTACCAAATTGAAGACAGCAACCTAGATGAAACGAACAACGTGTAACAAACTTATTGCGCTGGCAGTGGCGGCATTCAGTGTGCCATCAACACAGGCGATTGTGTTAGGAGATGAACAAACCGATCATGTTGACCGCGTTACTTTGAGAGCAAGTAATATGGCAGAGTTTCCGCTGTGTGGTGGAACGATGCTGACAGAGCAATGGGTACTGACTGCGGCGCACTGTGTGGTGATGGGACAAGGAACCAATGAAGCAACCTACTATGTGACCCCGCCGGGTGAGCTGTCGGTGAATGCGAATGTGTATGAACTTAATTCTGCAGGGCTTGATAACTTCTATCCGGTGTCTCACGTTGTGGTTCATCCGGATTACACTCGGATTTCAAAAGCTGAGACCGACGGTAATGGCAACGTGAAACCTATCCAAACCGGTTTAGATTCAGACATCGCGTTGCTGTATCTCACGCGCCCAGTGGCAAACGCGAACTTTGCTGACCTAGCGAGTAAAGTTGACATGGAGAGTATCGAAGCACGTTTGGTGGCGGATTGGAACGATAATTACCTGACCAATCAACGTGTCGAAAATGTGCAAGTGTTTGGATGGGGGGCTACTCAGCCGGATGCTTCTGAACCTTCTAATACGCTCAAAACCACCATTAGCACATTTTTACCCATCGACAAATGTTATGAGCGTTTAGAAATTGGCAGCAGTTTTCCGGGGATCATTGATTCAAGAGACAACCAAACCAAAATTTGTACGCTACCAACACAAAACCATGTATTGGAGCCAGATAGCCATACTCAATATGGCAACTCTGCATGTAAAGGTGACAGTGGTGGCCCGTTGGTCGATGTGGCGACCGGCAAACAAATTGGTATTGTTAGTGGCGGCCCCCTTATTCTACCAACGTGTGGCTCTTTGACGATCCCAAGTTTCTACACCAAGGTGAGCCACTATTACGACTGGGTACAGTCTTACATCACTGCCGATGCGCCACCAAGTCGTTACATCGTTGCGCCGAATTTTATCAAAAGTGCTAACAATGAAAGTGGTGACAATAAAGAGTGTCACGATGGCATTGCGACCAATAACTGTGATTTCAAAGGCTCAGATGATGAAGGTGGCAGTCTAGGGTTTTGGTTATTGGGTTTATTCGTGCCGTTATTCTTGTGGCGAAAGCGTGAGGTTTGATAGGGCGATTGGAATGCCAAACTAATAAGCAGCGGTATACGCTGCTTTGCTTTTTTCATGTTTTCTCTTTTGGGCTCAAATTAAAAATAGTGCCAAGTAATCGAGGCTTTTCACGTTTTATTACACTCTTCACCATGGCTTTTACTGCTATATTCTGGTGATTTGCTTGCTATTGCAGCATGTAAACATATACTAGTCTGCTGCGAAAAACTCGTCGCAATTTTATCGTCGCCTAGACGTGATTTGACCAATAGATAAGACAAGTAACATGCAAGTATCAGATTTCCATTTCGACCTTCCAGATGAACTCATCGCTCGCTACCCTCAACCAGAGCGTACCGCTAGCCGACTGCTGCAAATGGACGGCAATACCGGAGAGCTCATTGATGGCACATTTACTGATGTATTGGGCCAAGTTCAACCCGGTGACTTAGTGGTGTTTAATAATACTCGTGTTATTCCTGCTCGTCTTTTTGGCCGCAAGGAGTCGGGCGGTAAATTAGAAGTGCTAGTGGAGCGCATGTTGGATGAGAAAAGCATCCTCGCGCACGTTCGTTGCTCTAAATCACCAAAACCAGGTACAACCATTATTGTTGGCGAGAATGATGAATATTCAGCAGAAATGGTTGCACGCCATGATGCTTTATTTGAACTGAAATTTAGTTCTGATAAGACGGTACTAGAAATTCTGGAAGAAATCGGCCATATGCCGCTTCCTCCTTACATCGACCGTCCAGACGAAGATGCAGATAAAGAGCGTTACCAAACGGTATATAATCAAAAGCCAGGTGCGGTTGCGGCACCGACAGCGGGCCTTCACTTTGATGATGTTCTCTTGGAGAAAATCAAAGCGAAAGGTGCAGAGTTTGCTTACGTTACTTTGCACGTTGGGGCGGGTACATTCCAGCCAGTAAAAGTGGAAAATATCAACGATCACCACATGCATGCCGAGTACGTAGAAGTACCACAAGAAGTCGTCGAAGCAATTAAAGCGACGAAAGCGCGTGGCGGACGAATTATTGCTGTTGGTACCACATCTGTGCGTTCACTTGAAAGTGCAGCGCAAGACGCATTGCAAAAAGGGACTGAGCTGGCCCCATTCTTTGGCGATACTGAAATCTTTATTTTCCCTGGTTACGAATATCAGCTGGTGGATTGCTTGATCACAAACTTCCACTTGCCTGAATCAACACTGATCATGTTGGTGAGTGCATTTGCTGGATACGAGAACACCATGAATGCTTACAAACATGCGGTGGAAAACAAATACCGTTTCTTCTCGTATGGCGATTCAATGTTCATCAAGAAGAAAACGGCGTAGTTAAAAGTAGATTTACGAGTGCTAGCAGTAAGCTAGGAAATAAAGCATCCATTGCTTTGTCTCTCGCAAGGAAAAGCGACCGCTCCTTAAAGTAGGGTAGAGCCCTAAACACTCAGTCAGACTGTTTCTCTGACACCCGGAGGCATCGTGAAATTAAAATTCGATCTTAAGAAGAAAAACGGCAATGCACGTCGTGGTCAACTGACTTTCGAACGCGGCACTGTTCAAACTCCTGCGTTCATGCCAGTAGGTACTTACGGTACCGTTAAAGGTATGACACCAGAAGAAGTAAAAGGTACTGGTGCAGAAATTCTGCTAGGTAATACGTTCCACCTGTGGCTACGTCCTGGTCAAGAAGTGATGAAAATGCATGGTGACCTGCACGATTTTATGAACTGGCACGGTCCTATTCTTACTGATTCAGGCGGCTTCCAAGTATTCAGCCTTGGTAAGATGCGTACGATCACTGAAGAGGGTGTTCACTTTCGTAACCCAGTAAACGGTGACAAGATTTTCATGGACGCAGAAAAGTCGATGGAAATTCAAAAAGACCTGGGCTCTGACATCGTTATGATTTTTGACGAGTGTACGCCTTACCCAGCGACACACGATGAAGCGAAGAAATCGATGGAAATGTCATTACGCTGGGCACAGCGTTCACGTGACCATTTCGAGAAGCTAGAAAACCCGAACAACCTATTTGGTATTGTTCAAGGTGGTGTTTACGAAGATTTACGTGATGTGTCGGTAAAAGGTCTAACGGAAATCGGTTTTGACGGTTATGCGGTTGGTGGTTTGGCAGTAGGTGAGCCTAAAGAAGACATGCACCGTATTCTTGAGCATACTTGTCCTCAACTTCCTGAAGACAAACCTCGCTACTTGATGGGCGTTGGTAAGCCAGAAGATTTGGTTGAAGGTGTTCGTCGTGGTATCGACATGTTTGACTGTGTAATGCCAACGCGTAACGCACGTAATGGTCACTTATTTGTGACTGGTGGTGTGATCAAGATCCGTAATGCGAAACATAAAACGGATACAACACCATTGGATCCGCATTGTGACTGTTACACTTGTCAAAACTACAGCAAGTCGTACCTTCACCATTTAGAGCGTTGTAATGAAATCTTAGGCGCTCGCTTGAATACAATCCATAACCTGCGTTACTACCAGCGTCTGATGGAAAGCATTCGTAAAGCAATTGATGAAGATCGCTTCGATGAATTTGTTACTGAGTTCTATGAGCGTCGTGGCCGTGAAGTGCCACCACTAGCAAAAGAGCAGTAATTGAAAAACTAAAAGAATTAAAGCCTTTGGCATGTCGCCAGAGGCTTTTGCTAATAAAGTAGGCTAACGCACGTTATTTTTGAGAGAGCGATCTCTATTAGTTACTCTCAGACTTGAATCTAAAATGCGAAAGCCCAATTTGTTTGATTATCAATAAAATATAATGAGGATGTTTTAATGTTTATTTCTCAGGCTCACGCAGCAGCAGAAGGCGCGCCAGCAGGCGGTGGTTTTGAAATGCTAATCATGCTTGGCATGTTCGCAGTGATCTTTTACTTCATGATTTACCGCCCACAAGCGAAACGCGTAAAAGAACACAAAAACCTAATGGCTTCTATGGGCAAAGGCGACGAAGTTTTAACTAGCGGTGGCCTAGTGGGTAAAATCACTAAGATTGCTGAAGACAATGACTACATTTCAATTGAGCTTAACGCGAACAATGAAGTAGTAATCAAGAAAGACTTCATCACTGCAGTGCTACCAAAAGGTACGCTTAAGTCTCTATAAAACAGCTAAAGGATCCTCGCTGTGCTAAACCGTTATCCATTATGGAAGTACTTGATGGTGCTTTTTGCCATCATCACCGCTGCGTTATACGCACTTCCAAATATCTACGGTGAAGATCCGGCTATTCAAGTTACAGGGGCGCGTGGCGCCTCTGTAGATATGTCAACGCTGGATGCTGTCACTACTGCTCTTAACAAAGAGCAACTTTCTCATAAATCCATTGCTCTCGAAGATGGATCAATTCTTGTTCGTTTTAACGACACTGACACACAAATCAGTGCTCGTGATGTCATCAGCGAAGCGCTAGGCAAAGACACAATTGTTGCACTTAACCTTGCACCTTCTACACCCGATTGGCTAGAAGCGATTGGCGCGTCACCATTGAAGCTAGGTCTTGACCTTCGCGGTGGTGTTCACTTCTTAATGGAAGTGGATATGGATGCAGCGATGGAAAAGCTTGTTGGTCAACAAGAAGAAGCTTTCCGTAGCGAACTTCGTGACGCCAAGATTCGTTACCGTGCAATCCGCCCTTCTGGAAAAGAAGCGGTAGAAGTGTTGTTGCGTAACGAAGAGCAATTAGCAGAAGCGAAAGCAACGCTAGAAAAGAATCACCCGGACATGATTTTTGTCGATTCTGATTCAAATGGCCGTTACGCTCTTACTGCAACCTTTACTGAGCAACGTTTACAAGAGATCCGTAACTATGCTGTTGAGCAAAACATTACGATTTTACGTAATCGTGTCAACGAACTAGGTGTTGCGGAACCATTGGTTCAACGTCAAGGTGCTAGTCGCATTGTAGTTGAACTGCCTGGTGTTCAAGATACTGCTCGTGCAAAAGAAATTCTCGGAGCTACGGCAACGCTTGAATTCCGTGAAGTTGATGATAAAGCTGACCTATCGGCAGCGGCAAATGGTCGCGCACCAGCAGGTAGTGAAATCAAGATGGACCGTGATGGTCGCCCAGTTGTGCTTAAGAAGCGCGTTATTCTTGGCGGTCAAAGCATCACAGATGCAAGCTCAAGTGTTGATGAATATGGTCGTCCACAAGTTAACATCTCGCTAGACAGCGAAGGTGGTAATAAGATGTCTGCGTTCTCTAAGAAGAACATTGGTAAGCTAATGGCTACCGTGTTTGCAGAATACAAAGACAGTGGCCGTCGTACGCCTGAAGGCAAAGTTATTCTGGATAAGCATGAAGAAGTCATCAACCAAGCAACGATTCAATCGGCTCTTGGTCGTAACTTCCGTATCACAGGTATCGACTCTGCTGCAGAAGCACACAACCTAGCACTTTTACTACGTGCTGGTGCACTGATTGCACCTATCTCTATCGTTGAAGAACGTACCATTGGTCCATCAATGGGCCAGCAAAACATCGATATGGGTATCCAAGCATGTATCTGGGGTATGGTTGCCGTAATGCTATTTACGCTGCTTTACTACCGCGGCTTTGGTTTGATTGCAAACATCGCTCTAATGGCAAACTTGGTGCTTATCATTGGTGTTATGTCGATGATTCCAGGCGCTACCATGACGCTTCCGGGGATAGCCGGTATCGTGTTAACCGTCGGTATGGCGGTTGATGCGAACGTACTGATCTTCGAGCGTATCCGTGAAGAAATTCGTGATGGACGCAGTCCACAACAAGCGATTCACCAAGGTTACGCGAATGCATTCAGCACGATTGCTGATGCGAACATCACAACACTAATTACTGCAATCATTCTATTTGCGGTCGGTACAGGTGCGGTGAAAGGTTTCGCAGTTACTCTATCTATCGGTATCTTAACTTCAATGTTCACCGCCATTATTGGTACACGTTGTATCGTGAACCTGATCTACGGTGGCAAACGCGTTGATAAATTGTCGATCTAAGGCTGGGAATTAATATGTTTCAAATTCTAAAAGCAGAGAAGACGATCGGCTTTATGCGTTGGTCGAAAGTAGCATTCGTTTTTTCAATTATAATGATTGCTGCTTCTATCTTCACTTTGTCAACCAAGTGGCTTAATTGGGGTCTAGATTTCACTGGCGGTACGCTTATCGAGGTAGGTTTTGAACAGCCAGCAAACCTTGAAGAGATTCGTGCAGCACTAGATTCAAAAGGCTTTGGCGATGCGACAGTACAAAACTTCGGTAGTGCTCGTGAAGTCATGGTCCGTCTTCGTCCACGTGATGACGTTTCTGGTGAAACGCTAGGTAACCAAATCATTGGTGCTATCAAAGATGGTACTGGCGAAAGCGTAGAAATGCGTCGTATTGAGTTCGTAGGTCCCAACGTTGGTGATGAGCTAACAGAAGCTGGTGGTCTAGCGATCTTGGTATCGCTGATCTGTATCCTGCTTTATGTATCGATGCGATTTGAATGGCGTCTAGCGGCTGGTGCGGTAATGGCATTGGCTCACGATATAATTATCACGCTAGGTGTCTTCTCGTTTCTACAAATTGAAGTTGACCTGACCATCGTAGCTGCGCTACTGACGGTTGTGGGCTACTCACTCAACGATACCATCGTTGTATTTGACCGGATTCGTGAAAACTTCCGTAAGATGCGTAAGGGTGAACCTTCGGACATCATGGACGCTTCAATCACTCAAACATTGAGCCGTACATTGATTACGTCGGGTACAACCTTGTTCGTAGTAATTGCACTGTTCATGCAGGGTGGTGCTATGATTCACGGCTTTGCAACCGCACTTTTACTCGGTATCACTGTAGGTACTTACTCTTCTATCTACGTAGCATCAGCACTGGCTCTAAAACTGGGTATCCAGAAAGAGCACTTGATGCCACCTCAAGTAGAAAAAGAAGGTGCGGAGTTCGACGAAATGCCATAAGGCTGATTGAGAACCGAAAACAAAAACCGCTGAACAATCAGCGGTTTTTTTGTATCTGAATAGAGTCGTGAGCTTGCCGAACCTCATTGTATGGAGAGCCTTACATTGCAGCTAAGTGGATATGGTTCGGTAGATACAAAAAAGCCCCGTTCATTGAGCGGGGCTTTCTAAAGTCATCAGCGTGACGGGCTAAATATGACTTTCAAATCTTACTTAAGGATCGCGCTGTTACCGTTTTCGCGGATGTGCTTAAGGATAGATTTTACGCCACGAGCGCTTGAAGCAACGATGTTACCAGACTTCATGTAGTCAGTGCCGCCAGCAAAGTCTGTTAGGATTGCGCCAGCTTCACGAGCAATAAGCTCACCTGCTGCCATATCCCAAGGTTTTAGGCCTAGCTCGAAGTAACCATCAACACGGCCAGCAGCCACGTAACAAAGGTCAAGAGCAGCAGAGCCGCTACGACGGAAATCAGCACATTCAGTGAATAGCGCACCAACGATCTTGATGTAAGACTCAGCGTGTTGTTTCTGCTTGAATGGGAAGCCTGTTGCTAGAACAGTACCTTGAAGGTCTTTTAGTTGAGCAACACGAATACGCGCACTGTTTAGTTGAGCGCCGGCACCGCGTTGTGCAGTGAATAGCTCGTTTTGCATTGGATCGTAAACACAAGCAACTTCAGTTTTGCCCTTAATACGAACAGCGATAGAAACCGCGAAAGTTGGGTAACCTTTTACAAAGTTAGTGGTGCCATCCAGTGGGTCGATGATCCATTGTACGTCTTTATCTTTACCTTCGATAAGACCTTGTTCTTCAGCAACGATACAGTGCTCAGGGTAAGACTGCTTGATAGTATCGATGATGATGTATTCTGCTTCTTTGTCTACGTTAGTGACAAAGTCATTAGTGCCTTTAAGAGTAGATTCTACTTTATCAGTGTTTTCTAATGATTTAGCAATATGATTGCCTGCCTTTCGCGCAGCGCGAATAGCAATGTTTAGCATTGGATGCATACGAATTTCCCAACGGATGTTAAAGAACAAATGAAAGCGGCGGCGAGTATACCAGAGATAATTAAAAAGGGAAGTGGTTATTTTTTGTTCTAAATGCGGCTGGTTGAGTGTACAGAGCATACTGCGGACGAGAACAATAACCAAGAATGAGAAGAGAGGTCTGCTTGCCTCTAGGGTGTCTTAAAAAACTATGATAACATTCTGCGGTTTTAATTTAGGTAGCAAACACAGATGTTGGATCAAGTAAAAATTGTACTCGTAGGTACCTCTCATTCAGGCAATATTGGCTCAGCAGCTCGAGCAATGAAAGTGATGGGTTTAAACCAACTAGTATTAGTCGATCCACAATGTGAAGTGGATGAACAAACTCTTGCTTTAGCTGCGGGTGCTGGTGATATTGCTCAAAATGCAAAGATTGTCGGCACATTAGAAGAAGCTGTTGAAGATTGTGGCCTTGTTGTGGGTTCTAGCGCCCGCTCTCGTACATTAGAATGGCCAATGCTCGAGCCACGTGAATGCGGTGAGAAATTTGCAGTTGAAGGCCGAAAGCATCCGGTTGCGCTCGTGTTTGGCCGAGAAAGAACTGGTTTGACAAACGAAGAGCTACAAAAGTGCCACTACCATGTTTGTATTCCCGCTAATCCTGAGTACAGCTCGCTTAACCTAGCGATGGCTGTACAAACTCTCAGTTACGAAGTGCGAGTTGCACACTTGAACTTAGAGCAAAGCCAGTTTTCCCCAAATGAATCGGAAGAATACCCGCGTCATCGAGAACTCGAAATGTTCTTCGAGCATCTTGAAAAGGTGATGGTTGAGACCCAGTTTATTAACAAAGAGCAACCTGGACAGGTGATGAATAAGTTGCGCCGTTTGTTCTCTCGTGCTCGACCAGAAACCCAAGAACTTAATATTCTACGAGGCGTTTTGACTTCGATAGAAAAGAAGTTCTGAGTAAATAATAACCACTTTAGGTGTAAGGATGAATACCTGAGTAAAATGGTCAAATAAATACTTGACCAAATTACTCAGGTATGGAAAAATCTTAACCATTACAAACCATGTGGATACGGTGTGGTATGAAACTTACATCTAAAGGAAGATATGCGGTGACAGCCATGCTGGATGTGGCACTGCATTCGCAACAAAACCCTGTACCTCTGGCTGATATTTCAGAGCGTCAAGGGATCTCGCTCTCTTACTTAGAGCAGCTATTTTCAAAATTGCGTAAAGCAGGTCTCGTTGCCAGCGTTCGTGGTCCTGGTGGTGGTTACCGACTTGGTGCCGACGCTCACAGTATCGCTATTGGTACCGTGATTGCTGCCGTTGATGAGTCAGTAGATGCAACCAAATGCCAAGGTAAAGGAGATTGCCAAGGTGGAACACGTTGCCTTACTCACACGCTGTGGCGTGACCTAAGCTCTCGCATTAGTGACTTTTTGAATAACATCACTCTTGGTGAGTTGATGACAGACAATGAAGTACTCGAAATTTCTGATCGTCAGGACATTGATCTGGCGGTAACCCATGGGCTATCAAACAAAAATACAACCGCCGCGCCCATCGGTGTAAACGTCCGCTCTTAGCGGTCAGCTTTTTACATTGGAGTAGAGAATGAAACTGCCGATTTATCTTGATTATTCCGCTACATGTCCAGTTGATCCACGTGTTGCTGAAAAAATGGTTCAGTACATGACAATGGATGGCACATTTGGCAACCCAGCGTCGCGTTCGCACCGTTACGGCTGGCAGGCAGAAGAAGCGGTCGATACTGCTCGTGAGCAAATTGCTGACCTTCTAAATGCAGATCCTCGCGAAATCGTATTTACATCTGGTGCGACAGAATCAGACAACCTTGCTATTAAAGGTGCAGCGCACTTTTACTCGAAGAAAGGCAAGCACGTAATCACTTGTAAAACAGAGCACAAAGCCGTTCTTGACCCATGTCGTCAACTTGAGCGTGAAGGCTTTGAAGTGACTTACCTTGAGCCAGAATCAAATGGCTTGATCGATCTAGAGAAGCTTAAAGCGGCAATGCGTGATGACACAGTGCTTGTGTCTATTATGCACGTAAACAACGAGATTGGTGTGGTTCAAGACATTACAGCGATCGGCGAATTGTGTCGTGAGCGTAAAATTGTTTTCCACGTGGATGCAGCGCAATCTGCAGGGAAATTACCAATCGACGTTCAAGAGATGAAAGTTGACCTAATTTCGCTTTCTGCTCACAAAGTTTATGGCCCTAAAGGCATCGGTGCACTTTACGTTCGTCGTAAGCCTCGTATTCGTCTTGAAGCGCAAATGCACGGTGGCGGTCATGAGCGTGGTTTCCGCTCTGGTACACTACCTACTCACCAAATCGTAGGTATGGGTGAAGCATTCCGTATTGCAAAAGAAGACATGCAAAAAGATTACGATCATGCTTTAGCGCTTCGTAACCGTCTTTTTGATGGCGTGAAAGACTTAGAAGCAGTGACGGTAAACGGTGACTTTGAGCAGCGTGTACCACACAACCTAAACATCAGTTTCGCATTCGTAGAAGGTGAATCACTACTAATGTCGCTTAAAGATCTAGCGGTATCTTCTGGTAGTGCTTGTACGTCTGCAAGCCTTGAGCCTTCTTACGTTCTTCGTGCCCTAGGCATGGATGACGAATTGGCTCACAGCTCGGTTCGTTTCTCGTTTGGTCGTTTCACGACTGAAGAAGAAATTGATTACGCAATTGAACAAATCCGCGTTGCAGTGACTAAGCTACGCGACATGTCTCCTCTATGGGATATGTACAAAGAAGGGATTGATTTGAGCACTGTTGAATGGGCTCACCATTAATCTCAGGGATTGAAATAGAGGATTCGAGGTAATTTATCATGGCATACAGCGAAAAAGTAATTGATCACTACGAGAACCCACGTAACGTTGGTTCATTCGATAAAGAAGATCCATCAGTAGGTAGCGGCATGGTTGGCGCTCCTGCGTGTGGTGACGTAATGAAGCTTCAAATCAAAGTGACACCTGAAGGTATCATCGAAGATGCGAAGTTCAAAACATACGGTTGTGGTAGTGCAATCGCATCAAGCTCACTAGTAACTGAGTGGGTAAAAGGTAAGTCAGTTGATGAAGCGGCAGCAATTAAAAACTCTGAGATTGCTGAAGAGCTAGAGCTTCCACCAGTGAAAGTTCACTGTTCTATTCTTGCTGAAGATGCAATCAAAGCAGCGGTTGCTGACTACAAGAAAAAACACCAAGAATAATTATTCCGTAATATAATGGGAGCTTTGACGCTCCCATTCCAATCGAAATTTAGACAGACTAAGGTGCAGTATGGCCATCACAATGACAGAATCAGCGGCAAGTCGCGTAAGAGCATTCCTAGATAACCGAGGCAAAGGTATCGGTTTACGTCTTGGAGTGAAGACGACTGGCTGTTCCGGCATGGCATACGTACTTGAGTTTGTTGATGAGCTCAATGAAGAAGACGAAGTATTTGAACTCTCTGGAGTGAAAATTATCATCGATCAAAAGAGCTTAGTGTACCTAGATGGTACTGAATTGGATTACGTGAAAGAAGGGTTGAATGAAGGTTTTGAATTCAACAACCCTAACGCGAAAAGTGAATGTGGTTGTGGTGAAAGCTTCAACGTCTAATTGATTGTCCTTCTGGGCAAACGAGTCCGGAAGGCTTTACTAGGACCCGAACTTAATGAATCACTTTGAATTATTTGGGCTACCAAGTCAGTTTAAGCTGGATGGTAGCCTTCTTTCTTCTCAGTTCCGAGAACTACAAAAACGCTTCCACCCGGATAACTTTGCAACGGGCTCAGAACGTGACCGTTTGATGGCGGTGCAAAAGGCGGCGCAAATCAACGATGCCTATCAAGTTCTGAAAAATCCTATTTCTCGCGCCGAGTATATCCTCGCAGAGCAAGGTGTTGAGATCCGAGGTGAACAGCAAACAATGCAAGATCCGATGTTCTTAATGGAGCAAATGGAACTGCGCGAAGAACTGGAAGAGATTGCTGACAAGTCCGATCCTGAATCGGCGCTTTTTGACTTCGACTCTAAGGTCAGCAAAATGTACAAACAGCATCTGGCAAGCGTCGAGCAAGAGCTTGATGATGGTCTATGGACTGAAGCCGCAGACCGAGTTCGTAAGCTAAAATTCATTGCCAAACTAAAGAACGAAATTGAGCTAGTCGAAGACAAACTCCTCGGCTAGTAAGCGTGACAAGGACCTATCATGGCACTACTTCAAATCGCAGAACCGGGCCAAAGCTCGGCACCTCATGAGCATAAGTTAGCAGCGGGTATCGACTTAGGTACTACCAACTCTTTGGTTGCTTCTGTACGTAGCGGCGATGCAACTCCACTTGCGGACGAGCAGGGCCGTACTATTTTACCTTCAGTCGTTAATTACGCTGAGGAAACGTTAACGGTCGGCCACGAAGCCAAAGCCAAAGCAGAGTTTGAACCAGAGAACACGATTATCTCTGTAAAACGTTTGATCGGTCGTTCATTAAAGGACATTAAGTCCCGTTACTCTTCACTTCCTTATCGTTTTAAAGAGAGTGAAAATGGCCTGCCAATTCTGCAAACACCTCAAGGTGACAAAAACCCGATTGAAGTATCTGCGGACATCCTAAAAGTATTGGGTAAGCGAGCTGAAGATACGTTAGGTGGTGAGTTAGCTGGTGTCGTTATTACCGTTCCTGCTTACTTTGATGACGCGCAACGTGCAGGTACAAAAGATGCGGCGAAATTAGCTGGTCTTCATGTTCTCCGTCTACTTAATGAACCAACCGCTGCGGCAATTGCTTATGGCCTAGACTCTGGTCAAGAAGGTGTGATTGCGGTTTACGATCTAGGTGGCGGTACTTTTGATATCTCTATCCTACGTTTATCGAAAGGCGTATTTGAAGTATTAGCAACAGGTGGCGACTCTGCATTAGGCGGTGACGACTTCGACCATCTATTTGCCGATTATTTAATGGAGCAAGCGGGTCTAGAAGCTCCGCTTTCTGCAGAAAAGAACCGTACACTGTTGAACATTGCTACTGAAGCTAAGATTGCTTTCTCTGAGCAAGACAGTGTTGACGTTGACGTTTTTGGTTGGAAAGGCACCGTGACTCGCGAGCAGTTCGAAGATCTGATTCGTCCGCTAGTGAAGAAAACCCTGATGTCTTGCCGCCGTGCGCTGAAAGATGCGGATGTAGATGCGGAAGATGTACTTGAAGTAGTCATGGTCGGTGGCTCAACACGCACATTGCTTGTACGAGAAATGGTTGGCGAATTCTTTGGCCGTACACCACTGACAAGCATTAACCCAGATGAAGTCGTCGCAATCGGTGCGGGTATTCAAGCTGATATTCTCGCGGGTAACAAACCTGACTCTGAAATGTTGCTTCTTGATGTGATTCCACTGTCGCTCGGTATTGAAACCATGGGTGGTTTGGTCGAGAAGATCATCCCCCGCAACACTACGATTCCCGTTGCGCGTGCGCAAGAATTTACCACATTCAAAGATGGCCAAACGGCGATGAGTGTTCATGTGGTACAAGGTGAACGTGAAATGGTTGATGACTGTCGTTCACTTGCTCGCTTCTCGTTAAAAGGTATTCCTCCGATGGCAGCGGGTGCGGCACATATTCGCGTGACTTACCAAGTTGACGCTGATGGCCTTCTTTCTGTTACGGCAATGGAGAAGAGCACTGGTGTTCAATCAGAGATTCAAGTAAAACCTTCTTACGGCTTAAGTGACAATGAAGTGGCGGATATGTTGCGTGATTCAATGACGCACGCAAAAGAAGACATGCAAGCTCGTGCCTTAGCTGAACAGCGTGTTGAAGCCGACCGAGTGATAGAAGGTTTGATTGCAGCGATGCAAGCTGATGGTGATGACTTACTATCAGAACAAGAGAAACAAAACTTGATTAAAGCCATCGAAGCCTTGATTGAGCTGCGTAATGGTGATGATGCAGATGCGATAGAGCAGGGCATTAAAGATACCGATAAAGCGAGCCAAGATTTCGCATCACGCCGTATGGATAAATCGATTCGAGCTGCGTTGTCAGGTCAATCAGTAGACGATATATAAGAGATAAGTAGTTATGCCTAAGATTATTGTATTACCACACGACGATTTGTGCCCAGAAGGTGCAGTGTTGGAAGCAAACTCTGGTGACACCGTTCTAGACGTAGCGCTAAAAAACGGTATCGGTATTGAACATGCGTGTGAGAAGTCATGTGCGTGTACTACCTGCCACGTAATCATCCGTGAAGGTTTTGATTCACTTGAAGAAAGTGAAGAACTAGAAGACGACATGCTAGATAAAGCGTGGGGTCTAGAGCCTGAGTCACGCCTAGGGTGTCAGGCGAGAATTGCTGATGAAGACTTGGTGGTAGAAATTCCTAAATACACACTAAACCACGCTTCAGAAGATCACTAAAACTATCTTCCCAATATAGGGAAGAAGCAAAAGGAAGATGAGCAATGAAATGGACAGATTCTCGCGATATCGCGATTGAACTTTGTGACAAGTTTCCAGATGTCGATCCAAAAACAGTGCGTTTTACCGATCTTCATCAATGGATCATGGAGTTAGATGAGTTTGACGATGAGCCAAACCGTTCTAATGAAAAGATTCTAGAAGCCGTTATCATGTGCTGGATGGACGAAGCGGACTAAGTCTGTAAAACACAGCCTAGTTAACAATTCTTACTAAAAAAAGCGGACCTTTAGGTCCGTTTTTTTATCCAATTGACATTTTTGCCCTACATAATGCTAACATCCGTGAGTTATTAAAAAGAAGCAGCGTAGGCAACGCTGCTATAAGACAAGGAGAAACCATGTCTACACAGATGTCTGTATTTTTAAGTCAAGAGTCGGCAGCACCACATTGGGGTGAAAAAGCACTGCTTTCATTCGCTGAAAACGGCGCAACTATTCACTTAGGTGAAGGTCATGATCTCGGCGCAATTCAACGTGCAGCTCGTCAGCTAGATGGCCAAGGAATTCGTTCTATTTTTCTTTCTGGTGATAACTGGGATCTAGAGAGCGTATGGGCTTTCCACCAAGGGTTCCGTAACCCTAAAAAACATGGCTCAGTTGAGTGGGCAGCATTGTCTGATGAAGATCAAGCAGAGCTTCAAGCTCGTATTACTTCGACTGATTTTACCCGCGATATTATCAACAAAACGGCAGAAGAAGTTGCTCCTCGTCAGCTAGCGACAATGGCTGCTGAATTCATCAAATCTGTTGCGCCGAAAGGCACTGTGACAGCACGTATCGTCAAAGACAAAGACTTGTTGGCAGAAGGTTGGGAAGGTATTTACGCAGTAGGCCGTGGTTCTGAGCGTACTTCTGCGATGCTTCAGTTAGACTACAACCCAACTGGTGACGAAAACGCACCTGTATTCGCATGTCTTGTGGGTAAAGGCATCACCTTTGATTCCGGTGGTTACAGCTTGAAGCCTTCTACCTTCATGAGTGCAATGAAAGCAGATATGGGTGGCTCGGGTACTATAACTGGTGGCCTAGGATTAGCTATCTTGCGCGGTTTAAACAAGCGCGTAAAACTGATCTTGTGTTGTGCTGAGAACATGGTTTCTGGCCGTGCCCTTAAGCTTGGCGACATCATCACTTACAAAAACGGCAAAACCGTTGAGATTATGAATACCGACGCGGAAGGTCGCTTGGTGCTTGCAGACGGTCTTATCTACGCCAGTGAGCAAAAGCCTGAGTTAATCATTGACTGCGCGACGCTAACAGGCGCAGCGAAGAATGCGTTAGGTAACGATTACCATGCGCTAATGAGCTTTGATGATGAGCTATCGCATCAAGCGCTTACGGCGGCAAACCAGGAAAAAGAAGGCTTGTGGCCGCTACCACTTGCTGATTTCCATCGAGAAATGCTGCCATCTAATTTTGCCGATTTATCGAATATCAGCTCTGGTGATTATTCTCCGGGTGCAAGTACTGCAGCTGCATTCTTGTCTTACTTCGTTGAGGACTACAAAAAAGGCTGGTTACATTTCGACTGTGCGGGTACGTATCGTAAAGCCGCTTCTGATAAATGGGCTGCGGGAGCAACGGGTATGGGTGTTCGTACACTTGCTCGTTTCCTCAATGAGCAAGCTGGAAAATAAGATTGATTGCAGCACTCTCTTGTTTGAGTGCTGCTCTTACCCAGTAAGTCACTTTAAAAGCACAACTATTATTACAAGTACAGAAAGGAAATTTTATGGCTCTAGAAAGAACATTTTCAATCATTAAGCCTGATGCTGTAGAGCGAAACCTAATTGGTGAAATCTACAATCGTATTGAAAAGGCTGGCCTACGTATCATCGCTGCCAAAATGGTTCACCTGACAGAAGATCAGGCAAGCGGCTTTTATGCAGAGCATGAAGGTAAAGAGTTTTTCCCTCCTCTAAAAGAGTTCATGACATCTGGTCCTATTATGGTTCAGGTATTGGAAGGCGAAAATGCGATTGCACGTTACCGCGAGCTAATGGGTAAAACCAACCCAGAGGACGCGGCATGTGGCACTTTGCGTGCTGATTACGCACTCAGCATGCGTCACAATTCAGTTCATGGTTCAGATAGCCCTGAGTCTGCCGCTCGTGAAATGGAGTTTTTCTTCCCTGAATCAGAAGTTTTCTCTCGCTAACTCGTTCATGCATCACTTTTGCGTGATGATCTAGTTCGTAATAACCTCGGAATTGTCCGAGGTTTTTTATTCCGCGTTCTCCATTTCACCTGCGAGTTCATTCGTAATTATTCGCGAAGATGTTGGCTAATCTGAGCATCTTACAGGGGTGAAAGCTTAGTTACGTGTGTTTGTTCTCACTGTTTTCTCTGTACCACTTCTACGCTTTTGTTGTCGGTTGTCTAATCATTATTCTCACCGTAAAGCCTGATTAAAATTTAATCGTTTTTATTTTAATGCCTTAGCAAACTCAGGGTCTTACACCCCTTGTTGTAGCTGCATAAAGGCTGTACAATTCGCGCCCTTATTCTTGTTTCAGTCATTGAGAGGCAACATGACCACTGAAAAAATCAATCTACTCGACTTTGATCGCAAAGGCATGCGTCAGTTTTTCGCGGAAGAACTTGGCGAGAAAGCGTTTCGTGCCGATCAGGTTATGAAGTGGATCTACCATTTCGGTGTAGATGACTTCGAAAAAATGACAAACATCAACAAGAAGCTGCGCGAAAAGCTTTTACACAAGTGTGAAATTAAAGCACCAACTGTAGCAGAAGCCCAGCATTCTTCAGACGGCACGATCAAGTGGGCAATGAAGGTTGGTGATCAGGATGTAGAAACGGTTTACATTCCAGAAGATGATCGCGCAACGCTTTGTGTATCTTCTCAAGTAGGTTGTGCATTGGAATGTAAGTTCTGCTCAACAGCACAGCAGGGCTTTAACCGTAACTTGAAAGTTTCAGAGATCATCGGTCAGGTGTGGCGTGCTGCACGTGAAATTGGTCTTGAGAAAGAAACAGGCCGTCGCCCAATTACGAACGTCGTGATGATGGGCATGGGTGAGCCGCTTCTTAATATGAAGAACTTGATTCCTGCATTGGAGTTAATGCTGGATGACCTTGGCTTTGGTTTGTCGAAGCGTCGTGTAACCGTATCAACATCAGGTGTGGTTTCTGGTCTTGATCAGATGACGGGCAAAATCGACGTTGCGTTGGCGATCTCTCTTCATGCGCCAAACGATAAGCTGCGTAGTGAAATCATGCCAATTAACGATCGTTGGGATATTCAAGATTTCCTAGCATCCGTTCGTCGTTACATTGCTTCATCGAATGCAAACCGTGGCAAGGTAACAGTCGAGTACGTGTTGCTTGATCATGTGAACGATGACATGGACCATGCTCGTGAACTGGCTGAGCTGATGAAAGACACGCCATGTAAGATTAACTTGATTCCGTTTAACCCGTACCCAGGTTCACCTTACAAGAAACCAAGTAACTCACGTATTGATCGCTTCCAAAAAACATTGATGCAATACGAGCACACAGTTACGGTTCGTAAAACACGTGGTGATGACATTGATGCCGCATGTGGTCAGTTGGTCGGTGATGTAATTGACCGAACTAAACGTACGGCAATGCTGAAAGCGTCACGCGGTGCCGATACCATTGAAGTGAAAGCTGTATAAACGACCGGAATTCAAAAATAGCCAGAGCCATTCGCTCTGGCTATTTTGTTTATTGTTTAGGACATTTTCGCCAAGATTTGGGACTATCACTCTTCAACCTAAGGTTATTTGGGTATAATTTCGAATTCCTTTGTCAAAGTTTGGACAAAAGCTTGAGCTATCTGTTAGTTTGAGTGTAAAGAGTTTTTGTCTTCGTTGCGCATTCGCTTATCATGATATGTAACACTAACGATGACACCGATAATTCTCAGCATTTTCTCACATACGTTTTGCTGATTTTTGCAAAACGGGTATTCGCACTCAGATCGCTGAGAGTTTCTTAAAATTATTATTTTTGGTTAACGCGTTTAGGCTAGCTATCTTTAAAGAGGCTTAAGAACAATAACGAAAATACATGACCACGTTAGCCACTAAAACAGATTAAATACCGCCATTATGACAGAACACGAAAATACGAATGAAGTGCCACTCTCTATTGAAGCTGGCACATTACTGAAAAACAAACGTGAATCCTTGGGAATGAGCCAAAAGCAAGTTGCCGATCGCCTGAGGCTTCGCATTTCTGTGATTGAAGATATTGAAAATAACCGATTTGAATCTCAACAAGTCGCGACATTTACGCGTGGTTACTTACGCTCTTACGCTAAATTCGTAGGTCTTGATGAGAAGGTGGTTTTGACGGCGTTAGAGCAGACTGCCGATGCTCAGCCTCAAGAGCAAGAAATTGAAATGCAAAGCTTCTCTCGTAAAACAAAAGACGAGAAGCACAATAGCCGTATTATGCTCCTTACTTGGGTTATCGGGCTGGTCATTATTGGCATTTCAGCGGCATGGTGGTGGCAAAACCAACAAGAGAATAGCCTAACTAAGGAAGTAACGGATTCAAGTGTTGAAGCGCCGCAGCCCACTGCTCAAGAATTAGCTGATATCGATTTGATGACGGCTGAAGAGTTAATCGCAAGCACTCCTGAAGAAGTTGCTTCAACTAATGAAGGCGTTGCTGAATCGACTGAAGCACCCGTTGAGCAAGGGGCGGATCCTTTGCTGACTGAAACTGAAAATACAACAAGCGTAGATTCTGAAGAACCTGTTGCCGTGATTGAAGCGGCGGAAGAGGAACAGCCTGCGCCAGTAGTACCTGAAGGCATGACACTTCTTACTATGAAGTTTAAAGCGGACTGTTGGATTCAAGTAAAAGACACCAATGGTAAAACGCTGGTAAGTGGTACTCATAAGCCAGGACAAGATGTAGAACTTACCGGAAAAGCGCCATTTAAAGTGATATTAGGCGCACCGGAAGGGGTTACAATGACATTTGCAAGTGAACCTGTCGACCTTTCTGGGTATACTTCAGGCAAAGTAGCTAGATTCACTCTACCGTTATAAAAAATTATGCAACACGAATCTCCAATTATTCGTCGTAAATCGACGCGTATTTATGTGGGTGATGTACCAATTGGTGATGGTGCGCCAATTGCAGTACAGTCAATGACTAACACTCGCACGACTGACGTAGAAGCGACAGTCGCTCAAATCCGAGCACTAGAAAAAGTCGGCGCAGATATCGTTCGAGTTTCTGTACCTACGATGGACGCAGCAGAAGCTTTCAAACTGATTAAACAGCAAGTTTCTGTACCATTAGTGGCTGATATTCATTTCGACTATCGTATCGCGCTGAAAGTTGCGGAGTACGGAGTTGACTGTTTACGTATCAACCCTGGTAACATCGGCAATGAAGAGCGCATTCGCGCTGTTGTTGATTGCGCTCGCGATAAAAACATCCCGATCCGTATTGGTGTCAATGGTGGATCTTTGGAAAAAGATCTACAGATGAAATACGGTGAGCCTACGCCAGAAGCCTTGGTTGAATCGGCGATGCGTCACGTAGATCATCTCGATCGTCTTAACTTTGACCAATTTAAAGTTAGCGTGAAAGCTTCAGACGTTTTTCTTGCGGTGGATTCATATCGTCTGCTGGCGAAGAAAATCGATCAGCCTCTTCATTTAGGTATAACAGAGGCGGGTGGTGCTCGAGCTGGCGCTGTTAAGTCATCTGTTGGCTTAGGTATGCTGTTATCTGAAGGGATAGGCGATACGCTGCGTATCTCTTTGGCTGCCGATCCAGTTGAAGAAATCAAAGTCGGTTTCGACATCCTTAAATCTCTGCGCATTCGCTCTCGAGGCATCAACTTTATTGCGTGCCCAAGCTGCTCACGCCAAGAATTCGATGTGATTGGTACGGTGAATGCACTGGAGCAACGTTTAGAAGACATCATCACGCCAATGGATGTGTCTATCATCGGTTGTGTGGTAAACGGCCCTGGTGAAGCAGAAGTTTCTCACTTAGGTCTAGCAGGTAGTAACAAGAAGAGCGCATTCTACGAAGATGGTAAACGCCAGAAAGAGCGCTTTGATAACGATGACCTTGTGAATAAGCTAGAAGCTAAGATCCGTGCGAAAGCAGCTATGATGAATGGCGAAAACCGCATCGAAGTTAAAGTACAAGATTAATCTCAACGAGAATTACGGTAAGTATTGTGGCAAAAACAATTCAAGCAATTCGAGGCATGAACGATTGCCTCCCAACTCAGTCGCCACTGTGGCAAAAATTAGAAAACACAGTGAAAAATGTAATTAGCGCATACGGTTATAACGAAGTGCGCATGCCAATCGTTGAAGAAACAAACCTATTCAGTCGCGCTGTTGGTGAAGAGACAGACGTCGTTTCAAAAGAAATGTACACCTTTGATGACCGTAACGGTGACAGCCTAACACTTCGCCCTGAAGGTACGGCGGGTTGTGTACGTTCATGTATCCAAAACAGCCTGATCAACCGTGATGAACAGCGTCTGTGGTACATGGGGCCTATGTTCCGCCATGAACGTCCGCAGAAAGGTCGTTACCGTCAATTCCACCAGTGTGGTGTTGAGGTGTTTGGTCTAAATGGTCCAGATGTTGATGCAGAGCTTATCATGATGACGGCGCGTCTATGGCGTGAGCTAGGTATCAATGAACATGTTCGTCTTGAGCTGAACTCTATCGGTTCTCAAGAAGACCGCGCAGACTACCGTACTGCACTGGTTGCATTCCTTGAGCAACATATCGATGTGCTAGACGAAGATTGTAAGCGTCGCATGCACACGAACCCACTGCGTGTTCTGGATACGAAGAACCCAGACGTTCAAGCTATTTTAGGTGATGCGCCTCGCCTTTCAGATTACTTGGGTGAAGAATCTAAAGCACACTTCGCAGGTCTATGTGAACTTTTAGACGCCGCAGGTATCAAATACACAGTTAACGAACGTCTAGTTCGTGGTCTGGATTACTACAATCGCACGGTATTTGAGTGGATCACTGAGAGCCTAGGTGCTCAAGGCACTGTATGTGGAGGTGGTCGTTACGATGGCCTTGTAGAGCAATTAGGTGGTAAACCAACACCAGCGGTTGGCTTTGCAATGGGCCTAGAGCGCCTAGTACTGATGCTAGAAACGTTGGAACTGACAGACGTTCGTCGCAGTGTTGACGTGTACGTAGTCACTGCGGGTGAAGGCACCATGATGGCAGGAATGAAGCTAGCAGAACAGCTTCGCGAGTCTGTTCCAGGCGTTCGTGTGATGAATCACTTCGGTGGCGGTAACTTCAAGAAACAGTTTAAACGCGCAGACAAAGTTGGTGCTGTTGTAGCATTGGTTCTGGGCGAAAACGAAGTTGCGGATAATACCGTAGTACTGAAAGACTTAGCTGGTGGTGAGCAAGAGACTTACAACCAAGCAGAAGTTGCAGAAAAGATCGCAGCACTGATTTAAGTCTTTTAGTAATCTAACAAAATTACATCCTAGTTCGTAAGCTAAGGCTCCCAAATGTGGAGCCTTTAAACGAAATAGGAACAATGGCAGCTAAGCTGCCATTTACATGTTTTAAGAGGACAGGAAGTGGAACTTTACGATACTGAAGAACAACAAGTTGAAGCCATTAAAGACTGGTGGAAGGAAAACGGCAAAGCCGTCATCATCGGTGCGGTTGTTGGTTTAGGTGGTCTATTTGGCTGGCGTTACTACCAGGATTCTGTGATTCAGGCGAGTGAAGCAGCTTCTCAAAGCTACACGACAGCAATGAATGCTTTGCAAGACAAAGGCACTGATGCTCAAGCTGACGTGAAAGCTTTCATTGAGTCAAATGAAGTAAAAGAATACTCAGTATTGGCTGCGCTACAACTTGCTAAAGCACAAGTTGAAGCTCAAGACATTTCTGCTGCATTGGAGCAACTGAAGTGGGCGCAAAGCAACACTCAAGATGCTGCGTTGTTACCATTGATTAGTTACCGCATTGCGCGTATTGAGACGGAAATGGGTAACTTCGACGCTGCAACGGCAGAGCTAAGTAACGTCACTGATACAGCATGGACAGGTCGTATTGCTGAACTTCGTGGCGATATTGCGATTCGCCAAGGTGACAAAGATGCTGCGTACGCTGCGTATACTGAAGCTCAGCAAGCGGCAGATGCAAGCCCGACACTACAAATGAAATTGGACGATCTGGCGAAATAAGGACCGCATTGGATGAAAAGAGTCTTTACGAAAGCCTTGCTAGGGGCGTTAACAATGGGAGTACTTGCCGGTTGTGCAGGTGAGAAAGACACCATTGTAATGGCGCCACTACCTCAGGTAGACAGTCAGTTTACAACCAGTAGTGAGTGGAGCACATCGGTTGGCGATGGTGTCGGTCATTACTTTTCAAAGCTATCCCCTGTATTTGCGAATGATACATTGTTCGTGGCAAGTCGTGATGGCTTAGTAAAAGCGCTGGATCCTGAGAATGGTAAACAACGTTGGCAAACGGACCTAGAAGAAGATGTCATTGCTCGTCTCTCTGGTGGTATCACAGCGGCATACGGAAACCTTTACATTGGCTCTGAGAATGGTGAAGTCATCTCTCTTGACCAAGAAACAGGTGAAATTGTTTGGCGTGTAAAAGTTGGTGGTGAGGTACTGGCGAAGCCAGTTGCAGATTCAGGCCTTATTATCATCAATACTAGCCGAGGCATGTTGATTGCCCTTAATGAGAGTACAGGTGAGCAACGCTGGGCATTGAGCACAGAAGTGCCGAACTTAACTTTACGTGGCGACAGTACACCGACTGCAATTGGCGGCGGTGTATTTTGGGGAACGGCAAATGGCAGACTCGCAGCTGCTATCGTTGAGCGTGGTCAGTTGATTTGGCAACAGCCTGTTGGTACGCCAAAAGGCGCGACAGAAATTGATCGTTTGGTTGACGTTGATTCATCGCCAATTGTGCTAGGCGGTACTCTTTTCACCATTGGATACAATGGTCAACTTATCGCCATTGACTTGCGTTCAGCGAACCCGATTTGGAAGCGTAATTACTCATCTGCGACAGACATTTCTACAGATGGTAGTCGCATCTTTGTGATAACGGAAAAAGATCATGTTGTTGCCGTTGATTCACGAAGCGGGACTGAGTTGTGGGAAAACAGCTTGCTTGAGCACCGACAACTTACAGCGCCAGTTATTGTTGGCAATTATCTCGTTGTCGGTGACACGCTTGGTTACCTTCACTGGATGGATCGTTCAACGGGCGAATTTGTTGCGCAGCAGTTTGTCGATGATAGCGGCTTGGCTGTTGGCCCGACGTTATTGTCGGATGGTTATGTGATTACAACTCGCAACGGCGATGTAAAGAAACTAACCATTAACGAATAATATCGTGATATAATTCACATTCGGCTCCTGGCTGGTGACAGCTAGGAGCCGTTTTGTTGTTTGAATTTATTAACCCTGACGTGGTTATAGGTAAAAAGCTGGTTTGATTTGGCATCGAGCAAGTCGTTACCTATAACTACAGAAGAAAGATTATTGTAGAGGTTGTTATGGTACCTGTTGTAGCTCTAGTAGGGCGTCCGAACGTAGGTAAATCTACACTA
This sequence comes from Vibrio sp. Vb1337, assembly GCF_033338715.1. NCBI lineage: Bacteria > Pseudomonadati > Pseudomonadota > Gammaproteobacteria > Vibrionales > Vibrionaceae > Vibrio > Vibrio sp. Vb1337. Next base: position 50,188 of record NZ_JAWOTD010000014.1, read on the forward strand.
TTTAACCGATTGACTCGCACTCGTGACGCGTTGGTTGCGGACTTTCCAGGCCTAACGCGAGACCGTAAATATGGCCAGGCGAGACTTGGTGAAGAGCACGAATTCATTGTGATTGATACTGGTGGTATCGATGGCACAGAAGAAGGCGTGGAAACAAAGATGGCAGAACAGTCATTAGCCGCGATTGATGAGGCTGATGTTGTATTGTTCCTTGTTGACGGTCGTGCTGGTCTGACACCTTCAGATGAAGCAATTGCTGCGCATCTGCGTAAAATTGAAAAGCCAGCGATGCTGGTAGTAAACAAAATCGATGGTATTGATGCCGATGCGGCGTGTGCTGATTTTTGGCAGCTCGGCGTGGATGATATGTACCAGATTGCGGCTGCTCATGGCCGTGGTGTGACCGCTTTGCTTGAGCGTGCTTTATCTCCATTCTTTGATGATCTATTAACAAGTGAATCTGAAGAAGGTGAGATTGAAGACCTGACTGGATTCGAAGACGAAGAGCCTCTTGTTGAAGATTACACTGAAGAAGACGCAGAAGCTGAATTCAAGCGCCTTCAAGAGCAGCCGATTAAGTTGGCGATCATCGGTCGTCCGAATGTAGGTAAATCGACACTGACTAACCGTATTCTGGGTGAAGAACGTGTAGTTGTATACGATATGCCAGGTACAACGCGCGATTCTATCTACATCCCGATGGAGCGTGATGGACGCGAATACGTACTAATTGATACCGCAGGTGTTCGTCGTCGTGGTCGTATCAATGAAACGGTTGAAAAGTTCTCTGTTGTTAAGACGCTGAAAGCGGTAGAAGATGCAAACGTCGTTCTACTGGTGATTGATGCTCGTGAAAATATTTCAGACCAAGACCTAAGCTTGCTTGGTTTTGCACTGAATGCTGGCCGCTCAATTGTCATCGCCGTTAACAAGTGGGATGGTCTAGACAGTGACGTGAAAGAAAGCGTGAAGAAAGAACTGGACCGTCGTCTAGGATTCGTCGATTTCGCGCGTATCCACTTTATCTCCGCGCTACACGGTACTGGCGTTGGTCATTTGTTTGAATCTATCCAAGAAGCATACAACTCTGCGACAACACGTGTAGGTACCTCAGTACTGACGCGTATCATGAAGATGGCAGTGGATGATCACCAGCCGCCAATGGTTCGTGGTCGTCGTATCAAACTCAAATACGCACACGCAGGTGGTTACAACCCACCGATCGTTGTTATCCACGGTAACATGGTTCGTGAATTGCCAGATTCGTATAAACGTTATCTGATGAACTACTTCCGTAAGTCTCTGGAAATTATGGGAACACCGATTCGCATTAACTTCCACAACAGTGATAACCCATACGAGAACCGTACGAATAAGCTTACGCTATCACAAGAGCGTAAACGTAAGCGTATGATGTCGATGGTGAAAAACCGCAATAAATAATGAAATTCGAATACCCAAGTTTCTACTTGGGTATTTTTTTATCAAAAGTAATCGTAAAAATGACTATCACAGCAACAAAGACTCGTTTTTGTCATCAAACATGGCAATTAGAAGCACAAATACAGCTCGTTCAATCTACGGAAGAAGTGACTTACGTTATTACAGATGTCACGCCGTTCCATCCCGTTAGTCACATATGGCCGGATCACCCTGCAGACAAAGGAACGTTGAAGGTGAATGGGGCTGAGCATGACGTGGTAGATTGCCAAGTTGGGGCAGTGGAGCAGGAAAGTGGTGCTCTGTATGTGGGTAGTGATATCCCTGTAAAGCGTGATGCTGAAGGTTGGGTGTTTGTCGTCGTGCATGTTTTATCACGTACGGAATCATGTGCAATTAATGACTTGGTAACATTAGCGGTAGATAAAGACTATCAAAATGCTGTGAGTCGAGGCCACACTGCAGGACACTTAGCGTATTTGGCGTTGAATAAAGTACTATCGGAAGACTATTGGCGAAAAGACGCAGACCGCAAAGACCCACATGGTTATTATGACTTTAATAGCTATGCGCAAGTCACGAGTTATGTCACTCCAGACAAGTGCCTCGATACGTACCGTTTGGGTAAAACACTTCGTAAAAGAGGATTAAACAGTGCAGATATGCTGAATGACCTCCAGGCGATTGCAGAAAAAGTGAATGGCCAACTGGTTGAATGGCTTCAAAGAGATGCGATGATCACCATGGAATGCCACGGCGAAAGATTAACGGATTCTCGCTATTGGAAGTGCGATTTAGGGGAAGGTCAATTAGCGGTAATCCCTTGTGGTGGAACGCATGCGAGCCATTTAAATGAGTTTGCTTTTATCCAAGTTAAACTCGTTAAGCTCGACGTTCAAACTATCGAAATGCACACCAATGTAAACACTGCTTTTTGAATAAGATCTTTTTATTAAATTCTGATTTTTCGTTTAATTAAATCTATCTAGGGTTTTTTATTCTGTCTTAAATTGGAATGCAGAATATGTAACTTATGCTTTCGGTGTGTGGTTATATAAATATTCTTTTAAGGGGTGATCGCTGATCAAGGAGTAAATATCAGACGATCAGTATAAGATCCTACGTTTCAAGTATGGTTAACGCCTCGTGAAACTTGTTGGGGCGGTGATGAAGATCAACATACTTGTTCGTTATTTTGAGTAGCATGCGTTACTCGAAATTGCTTAGTTTAGAGAGAGGAACGGGATATGCAGCAGAACATTTGCCCGACTTGCAATGTCGAACTGGAATGGACAGGACAATACCATTGTGCACAGTGTGAATCGGATTTTAAAAAGGTAGGTTTTTGCCCTGATTGTGAGGCGGAGCTGGAGAAGCTGCAAGCATGCGGTGCTGCGAGTTACTTTTGTAATGTGTGTAATGAACTCAAATCAAAATCACGTGTCCGATTTGAGTTCCAGAAAGTCAGTTAACCAGAGTTTGTATTCAGTTAACGGTAGAACGAATGTCACCTTCGGCTAACCGGGTAATCAATACATCTCCCGACTTTACATCTGAAGATTGCGTAATTACTTTACCTTGCTCAGTTTGAGTAATTGAGTAACCTCGTTTCAATGTCGCTAGTGGGCTGACGGTGTCCAACTTTTCTGCGGCAATCGCGAGTTGATGGCGCATAGTCAGTAATTTGCGATCCATTGCATCCATGAGCTTTTGCTCAACACGTTCTAGCTTCGACTTCTGCTCGGCAAGGCGTGTTACAGGAGAATTTAATTGCAGCCGATAATGTTGACGCTCGATTCGCTGTTGACGCAAGGCAATAAAACGACTCATCGCTCGCTGTAAGCGCATGTCCAACTCATCTAACTGTTGCGTCTGACGTTGCAAGCGATAGCTTGGGTGCTGTCTCTCTAGACGGTGCACTAATTGAGCAGATTGCTGCTTTTGTTGTGCTAGGTAGTAACGCATCGCGCTCGCTAACTTATGCTGGCGGGTAACTAAAGCTTGATCTTTGTGGCTGTTATCACGGCTTACTAGCTCAGCGGCTGCTGATGGAGTAGGCGCGCGTACGTCGGCGACAAAATCAGCTATTGTCACGTCAACTTCATGTCCAACGGCGCTAATAATAGGAATTTGGCTTGCTGCAATCGTGCGAGCTAATATCTCGTTGTTAAAGCACCATAAGTCTTCTAATGAACCACCACCTCGGCCCACAATTAGTACATCACATTCATCACGGCTGTTAGCGCGACCAATGGCTTGTGCAATTTGAATGGCTGCGTCCTCACCTTGTACCACTGTCGGATAAATCACAACAGGTAGGGAAGGATCACGACGTTTCAATACGTCTAAGATATCGTAAAGCGCGGCACCAGTTTTCGATGTGATGACGCCAACACGTTTAGGGTGCTCAGGCAAAGATTGCTTATTGATTTGCGCGAACAACCCTTCTGCTGCAAGCTTCATTTTCAGCTCTTCAAACTCTTGTTGAAGACGGCCATCACCTTCCGGTTGCATGCTTTCGATGATCAATTGGTAGTCACCGCGAGGCTCATAAAGAGACAGACGAGCTTTTACTAGGACTTGATTACCGTTAGCGGGTTTGAAAGTAACGCGGCGATTGTTACCACGAAACATGGCACATTTAACTTGAGCGCGAGAGTCTTTAAGAGTGAGGTACCAGTGACCAGAGACAGGAGCTGAAAAGTTGGATATCTCTCCGACGAGCCAAACGATCCCCATTTCGTTTTCAAGGAGTAAACGAACTTCTGCGTTGAGACGAGAAACAGTAAAGATGTTTTGATTGGTCTTGGAGAGCACAGCTAATCTCTTAGACGTGAGTATGGAAATTAGCGGCAATATAATACATAGCAAGGGGGTAATTGCAAGAAAAAAATTAAAAAATTTGTGGTCAAGCGATTGCGTTAACCGTATAATCCCTCCGCAATATCTAATCCAAATGTAGCTTGTTGCTAACACAGGTTACCCTCATTATGCGAAACGATGAGATTGGATTGTTCTTTTTACTCCTCTAATTGTGAGATATTGCAAATGCTAAGAATTGCCAAAGAAGCGCTGACATTCGATGACGTACTACTTGTGCCAGCACACTCCACCGTTCTCCCAAACACAGCTGATCTTCGCACTCAGCTAACTAAGAACATCACCCTAAACATCCCAATGATTTCAGCGTCTATGGACACTGTTACTGAAGCTCGTCTAGCGATTGCGCTAGCGCAAGAGGGTGGCATTGGCTTTATCCACAAGAACATGTCTATTGAGCAGCAGGCAGCCGAAGTTCGTAAAGTTAAGAAGTTCGAAGCTGGTATGGTGACTGACGCGGTTACTGTAAACCCTGACGCGACCATCGCTGATGTTGTTGCACTCACTGAAAAACATGGTTTTGCAGGTTTCCCTGTTGTCACTGAGAGCAATGAGCTTGTTGGTATTATCACTGGTCGTGACGTTCGTTTTGTGACGGACCTTTCTAAGAAAGTATCTTCAGTAATGACGCCAAAAGAGAAGTTGGCAGCAGTTAAAGAAGGTGCAACACGAGAAGAAGTGCAAGAGAAAATGCACGAAGCTCGTGTAGAGAAAGTATTGGTTGTGAATGATGAGTTCCAACTAACCGGTATGATTACTGCGAAAGACTTCCACAAAGCAGAACGTAAACCAAACGCATGTAAAGATGAGCGTGGTCGCCTACGTGTTGGCGCAGCCGTTGGTGCTGGCGCTGGTAACGAAGAGCGTGTTGCTGCTCTAGTTGAAGCAGGCGTTGACGTTCTACTTATCGACTCTTCACACGGACATTCTGAAGGTGTACTAAACCGCATTCGCGAAACACGTGCAGCTTACCCAGATCTAGACATCATCGGTGGTAACGTAGCAACAGGTGCTGGTGCTAAAGCACTAATCGAAGCTGGCGTAAGCGCAGTGAAAGTTGGTATCGGCCCTGGTTCTATCTGTACAACTCGTATTGTAACGGGTGTAGGAGTTCCACAAATCACTGCAATCGCAGATGCGGCAGAAGTGGCTAATGATTATGGTATTCCGGTTATTGCTGACGGTGGTATCCGTTTCTCAGGTGATATCTGTAAAGCAATCGTAGCTGGCGCATCATGTGTGATGGTTGGTTCTATGTTTGCTGGTACTGAAGAAGCGCCGGGTGAAGTAATTCTATACAATGGCCGTTCTTACAAGTCTTACCGCGGCATGGGTTCTCTTGGTGCTATGTCTCAAGGTTCTTCTGACCGTTACTTCCAGTCTGACAACGCAGCGGACAAGCTAGTACCAGAAGGTATTGAAGGTCGTATCGCATACAAAGGCCGTCTAAAAGAGATCGTACACCAACAAATGGGTGGTCTACGTTCAAGCATGGGTCTAACTGGTTCTGCAACTATCGAAGATATGCGTACGAAAGCTGAATTTGTACGTATCTCTGGTGCAGGTATGCAAGAGTCTCATGTACACGATGTTCAAATTACTAAGGAAGCGCCGAACTACCGTCTAGGGAACTAATTACCCAACGGAAACGTTTGCTTTTTCCTTGAAGCATTAAGAAGAGGCGAGTACACTCGCCTCGGTTTTAATCACTTAGCCTTAAAAAGACTGCTCAAAATGACTAAAAATATCCATGACCAACGTATTCTGATCTTGGACTTCGGTTCTCAGTACACTCAATTAGTAGCACGCCGCGTACGTGAAATCGGCGTTTACTGTGAACTATGGAGCTGGGATGTAGAAGAAGCGGATATTCGCGAATTCAACCCAGATGGCATTATCCTATCTGGCGGTCCAGAAAGCGTAACGGAAGAGAACTCTCCACGCGCGCCTCAATATGTGTTTGATTCTGGTGTTCCTTTGCTTGGCGTATGTTATGGCATGCAAACCATGGCGGAACAGCTAGGAGGCAAAGTGGCGGGCTCTAACGAACGTGAGTTTGGCTACGCTCAGGTTAAAGTTTCTGGTGAATGTGCTCTATTTAAAGACCTTGAAGCAACTCAAGACGTTTGGATGAGCCATGGCGACAAAGTAGTAGAGATCCCAGCCGATTTCGTAAAAGTTGGTGAGACAGACACTTGTCCTTACGCTGCGATGGCGAACGAAGAGAAGAAATACTACGGTGTTCAGTTCCACCCAGAAGTGACACACACAAAAGGTGGCCTACAAATGCTTGAGAACTTTGTTCTTGGCGTGTGTGGCTGTGAGCGTCTATGGACATCGGAATCTATCATCGAAGATGCGGTTGCTCGTATTAAAGAGCAAGTGGGTGACGACGAAGTTATCCTAGGTCTATCTGGTGGTGTTGATTCATCGGTAGTCGCGATGCTGGTTCACCGTGCAATCGGCGACAAGCTAACGTGTGTATTTGTTGATAACGGTTTACTTCGTTTAAACGAAGGCCAACAAGTAATGGATATGTTCGGCGACCAATTTGGTTTGAACATCATCAAAGTTGACGCTGAAGAACGCTTCCTAAAAGCACTTGAAGGCAAGTCTGACCCAGAAGAGAAGCGTAAGACTATCGGTCACGTATTCGTAGATGTATTCGATGAAGAGTCTAAGAAGCTGAAAAACGCGAAATGGCTAGCTCAAGGTACGATTTACCCTGATGTAATCGAGTCAGCTGCATCTAAGACTGGTAAAGCGCACGTGATCAAATCGCACCACAACGTGGGCGGTCTTCCAGATGACATGGAAATGGGTCTTGTTGAGCCACTACGTGAGCTGTTCAAAGATGAAGTACGTAAGATTGGTCTAGAGCTAGGCCTGCCTTATAACATGCTTTACCGCCACCCATTCCCAGGTCCAGGTCTAGGTGTTCGTGTTCTTGGTGAAATCAAGAAAGAATACTGTGACTTGCTACGTCGTGCTGATGCTATCTTTATTGAAGAGCTTCACGCTGCAGACCTATATGACAAAGTATCTCAAGCGTTCACGGTATTCCTACCAGTTCGCTCTGTAGGTGTAATGGGCGATGGCCGTAAATACGACTGGGTTGTATCACTGCGTGCAGTAGAAACCATCGACTTTATGACGGCACACTGGGCGCACCTACCATACGACTTCCTTGGTAAGGTATCTAACCGTATTATCAACGAAGTTGATGGCATTTCTCGTGTTGTTTACGACATTTCTGGTAAGCCACCAGCGACTATCGAGTGGGAATAATTTTCCTCTAGACAGTTGAGTTTATAAGAACCAGCCTTCGGGCTGGTTTTTTTGTACTTCAAGTTTGTGAAGAGGTGACTCAACTTTTTTGTGAGAGATATATACATGCGGTTAAATTAAATATATATTCATTTTAATTGTTTAATTATCATAAATGGTATTGCTATGGAACAGGCTGACGTTACCTCTCTCATTCCCATCCTTATTACTCTTTTCCTCGCGCTGACCACAAGAAATGTCGTTGTTGGTTTATTCGCGGGTGTGGTGAGTGGTGTCGCTATGCTCGAAGGGACATTTGTCGAAAAAGGGCCACTAGACTCGTTTAGTGCATTGATGAAAAGCTATCTACTGCCGCAATTAACTGACAGCTACAATGCGGGCGTCATTTTGCTCTTGGTCTTTATTGGTGGCTTTGTTGCCTTGATGGAGAAATCTGGCGGTGGTGTGGCGTTTGCTAAAAAGGTTACTCAATGGGTTGCGAGTAAATGCCAAGCTCAACTGTCCGCATGGTTCGGTGGTGTGGTTATTTTCTTCTCAGACCTTGGTACACCACTGATTGTTGGCCCTGTTTTTCGCCCTTTATTTGATAAGTTAAAAGTATCACGCCAAAAATTAGCTTTTATTATCGATTCGACTTCCTCTCCCGTCGCAATCTTGATCCCTTTTATCGGATGGGGCGTTTACATCATGGGATTGATTCAAAAAGAGTTTACTGCCCTGAATGTCAGTATGAGTGATTGGGATGCTTTCATTGGTGCGATCCCGTATCAGTTTTACGCCTTTCTTGCGATCGCGATTGTGCCGATTGTCTCTTTCTTCAAATTAGATTTCGGACCGATGGCGAAGGCTGAACAACTAGCAGAGCAGGGCTCCGACTTTGGGAAAGTGCAGGAGTCCATGAATGTGTTTACGCATAAAAATGCAAAATCTAGTTTTGTATGGGCACCTTTGCTCGTTATGCTGGTGGTTCTATGTACCATCCTCGTGCCACACGGTTTTCCATTTCAAAAAGTGGCAGGATCAACGTTTAGGGCTGCACTTTCTTCTGCATATTTCTTCGCGGCCTTCACTTTAATTGCGCTGATGGCGTTTTATGGCGTAAGAAAGCTTTCGGATGGTATTCAGGTTTATCTGAAAGGGATGTCAAACATGATGTCAGTGGCGGTGATTCTGGTATTGGCTTGGGCGCTTAGCTCGGTTGGGAAAGAATTAGGTGCAGCTGCATACATTGCTGAACAAGCTCAAGCCGGTTTCCCTTACTGGTTATTGCCAGCGGTTGCGTTTTTACTGGCCGGTATTATCTCGTTCGCTACGGGATCATCTTGGGGGACGTTTGCCATCATGATGCCATTAGTGATCCCAACTGCCGTCGCGATTGATGCACCACTGTTGGTTTGTATTGGTGCGGTATTATCTGGTGGCTTGTTTGGCGATCACTGTTCTCCCATCTCTGAAACTACGATTTTGTCGTCGACAGGAGCGGGGTGTGAACAGTATGAGCACTTCCGTACACAATTACCTTACGCATTACTCAATGGAATGATCGCATTGGGGTGTTTTCTTTTAGCTGGAATCAACGCCTCACCAGTGATTGTGCTTGCCGCAATTATTTCTCAGTGTGTGGTTTATTTTGTGCTGTCTAAACAAAAGTCAACCGCGAAGCTAGAGGTGGTTTCGGCAGAACAATAAAGAGAGAAACATCGCAAAGCGGAGGCTCACAGGGTCTCCGCTTTTCTTTTGAGTCAAGGTAACATTTTTCTTGTGACAAAATGTGTGTGAGGACCTATTTATTCATTTTGTCTCGCAGAATCAACGTACTTGGCTCGGTGTTTCGTATATATGAACCACTATATGTCTAGTTATTCCTCGTATATTGTATTGTTGAAATCCGGAGACTAGACATGTTTGCACTCAAACATCTTCCTCTTGCATTGAGTTGTGTCTTAGCAGCACAAGTGAATGCGAGTATGAATATTCAGCCCGATCCGCAAAATCCGAATGGTTATGTTATTGCTCGTGGTGACGTTCAAGCCGTAGAGCAAAGCAAAACTTCTGATCCTATGTATGCCATTTGGTCACAAGCATTAGAGACACGCCCGAACTCAGTGGTTGAAGCGATTGTTCCAGGGGCGACAACCAACCCAGAAAACGTGAAGCGTGTAGAGCGTGTATTCCCCGAAAGTGAGTGGGACTTCCTGACTCAAATGGCGGCACCTGAATACACTTACACGCGTTTCCTACGTGCAATTGGTAAGTTCCCTGCATTCTGTGGTGAGTACACAGACGGTCGTGATTCGGATGCAATTTGTAAAAAATCGATCGTGACAGCGTTTGCTCACTTTGCACAAGAAACCGGTGGCCATATTTCGATTGATAACGTATCGGATAATCCGCTAGGGTTGGAAGAGTGGCAGCAAGCTTTGGTTCATGTGCGAGAAATGGGATGGTCTGAAGGGCAAGAAGGTTACACAACAGGTTGTGGTCAAAATGACTGGCAAAACAAACGCTGGCCATGTGAGTCTGGACAAGGTTACTTTGGACGTGGTGCAAAGCAGCTTTCTTACCATTTTAACTATGGCGCGTTCTCTGAAGTGATGTTTGATGGCGATGCATCTGTATTGCTGAAAAATCCAGGCTTGGTTGCGGATTCGTGGCTGAACTTAGCATCGGCTATCTGGTTCTTCCTAACCCCACAAGCACCGAAACCTGCAATGCTACATGTGATTGACCGTACTTGGGTGCCTTCACAGCGTGAGCTTGATGCTGGCATTGGTTACGGCTTTGGTACCACCATCAACGTGATCAATGGTGGTATTGAGTGTGGAGAGCAAAACAAAGATAAAGGTCAACCTGTTAACCGTATTCGCTATTGGGAAGGACTTGCCGCTCATTATCAAATTCCAATTGAAGCCGATGAGACCAATACCTGTTGGCAGCAGACGCCTTACGGCAGCTTAAATCTGAATGGTGCGACAGACGTGTTGTACACCAACTGGGATGGGAACTGGAAATACTACTCAGATCGTCCGGGAGGCCACTCTTTTGAATGTGAACTTGTTGGTTTCCAAACGGCTTACTCTGCGCTAGTTGCGGGTGACTATGAGAAATGTGTAACTAACTTCTACCAATCTCATGCGGGTTGGCCAGAAGTTCGTGTAGTTGACAAGTTAGACCCAGTGGATCCGGTCGATCCGCCTGTAGGTGGTGTGGCAGCTTGGGATTCTGGCAAAGTATATAACACGGGTGATCAAGTTTCTTACCAAGGTGCTGTTTACGAAGCGAAATGGTGGTCACAAGGTAATGAGCCAACGAAAGGAGACCCTTGGAAGCTGGTTTCAGGCACTCCTACGGAGCCGCCTACAACGGAACCTGAACCACCGGTGACTGAGCCAGAGCCGCCAGTAACCGAGCCAGAACCACCAGTGACAGGCAATTTTATTCAGTGGGAGCCGGGTGTAACGCAAGTCGCTAACGGCGATAAAGTGACGTACCAAAACAAATGTTTTGTTGCGAAAAATGGCCCAGGAGTGTGGGAAAGCCCAACGCAAAGCAACTGGTTCTGGGACGAGATTTCTTGTCAGTGATCGAGTAAAAAACAACCTAACCATCTATAAAGACTCTGCTTTTTTGCAGGGTCTTTTTTTATATATGTAGTGGTTTATTTATGGAATCTAAGTTTTCAATAACAGCTTTTCTCTTTTGTTCTGGAGCCCATTAAAATTCGCGCGCATTTTTTATCAACATTTTTGAAAAAAGGTATTTGTACATGTCGACAAAACTGGCTAACCCAGCACCGCTAGGTCTTATGGGTTTCGGTATGACCACTATTCTGCTCAATATTCATAATGCAGGATTTTTCCCAATTGACTCTATGATTCTAGCGATGGGCATCTTTTACGGTGGCCTTAGCCAAGTAATCGTTGGCATCATGTGCTTTAAACGCGGTGATACATTCGGCACAACTGCGTTTACTTCTTACGGTCTATTTTGGCTAACATTGGTTGGTCTAATCGTAATGCCTCACATGGGTCTTCCTGCAAGCCCTGCAAGCTTTATGGGTTGGTACCTAGCGCTTTGGGGCATCTTCACTGGTTTCATGTTCATTGGTTCTCTATGTTACCCAACAGCGAAGCAAGTGGTATTTGGCTCTCTAACTATCCTGTTCTTCTTGCTTGCTGCTCGTGATTTCACTGGTAGCGAAGTGATCGGTGCTATCGCTGGCTTCGAGGGTATCTTCTGTGGCGCAAGTGCAATTTACTTCGCAATGGCACAAGTACTGAACAACGAATTTGGTCGTGAAGTGTTACCTGTAGGTAAAGCAAAAATCGCTCGTAAAGTTGAAGCGGTTATCGCCTAAGCTGCTACTCATAATGAAGAAAGGGGGATTAACCATTGGTTAATCCCCCTTTTTTATGTCCTCAATCGGACCACTGCTTTTTCTTATTTATGTGATAACGCTATGTTGATGGTTGCTCAACAGTTTCTGCGCTATTGCTGTCTGCCGTTGGTGCTTTACCCGTTTTACGTCGGTACTTATCTTCCCAGTAATCTGCGCCTTTAATGCCCAGTGCAACAGGGTTAAATGTAAAATCGGTCACACCACGTTTTTGTTGCTCTTCGTAGTCGTTCAGTGCTTTGAGTGCAGGCTTCGACATAAAGAAGATGATCAAAATACCGATGATGTTTAGCCACGCCATCAGTCCTACGCCTACATCACCCATCGCCCATGCTAAGTTGGCGGTTTTCACGGTTCCGTAGAACACGGATGCAATAATGATGACTTTCAGAATAAACATCAGTCCATTTACTTTGAACGTACGACGAATGTAAGCAATGTTCGTTTCTGCAATGTAGTAGTAAGCCAGAATGGTCGTAAACGCGAAGAAGAATAGAGCGATTGCGATGAATGGTTTACCCACGCCAGGTAGTGCGCTTTCGATCGCCATCTGTGTAAACACAGGACCATTTGCACCAATATCCGCTGGTAGGTTTTGAACCAGGAATGTACCTTCAATCGCACCATTTACGTTGTACGCGCCAGTGATAAGAATCATGAACGCGGTTGCTGAACACACAAGTAGTGTATCGATGTAAATAGAGAAAGATTGAACAAGACCTTGCTGAGCTGGGTGATCAACACTCGCTGCTGCTGCTGCGTGAGGACCAGTACCTTGACCTGCTTCGTTGGAGTAGACACCACGTTTTACACCCCAGCCGATTGCTGCACCAACGCCTGCCATTGGTGTGAACGCGTCACCAATGATCATGCCGAAAATGCGTGGAACCTCACCAATGTTTAGAAGGATGATGACAAACGCAGTAATGATGTAAGCTAACGCCATAAATGGCACAACGACTTGGGTAAAGTTCGCGATACGCTTTACGCCACCAAAAATGATGAAAGCCAAAATGACACAAACAACCGTACCAGTGAAAATTTTAGCAAAACTGAAGGTACCAATAGCGGTTTCAATCATGTCACCTGAGCCAAATGCGGCTTCTACTGCGTTACCGATACTGTTCGATTGAACGCCAGGAAGTAGAACACCACAAGCAAAGATGGTCGCGATAGCAAAGATCCAAGCGTACCATTTTTGTCCCATTGCTTTCTCAATATAGTAAGCAGGGCCACCACGGAACTCGCCTTCGTCTTCTTCTTTATAAATTTGTGCAAGTGTTGATTCTGCGTATGCGGTTGCAGCGCCAAAGAAGGCAACGACCCACATCCAGAATACGGCACCTGGGCCACCGAAACCGATAGCAGCAGCAACACCAGCAATGTTACCTGTACCTACACGGCCAGATAGTGAAACGGCAAGTGCCTGAAATGATGATATCCCTTTTGTTGAACTCTTCCCTGAAAGTAATAAGCGCCACATCTCAAAGAAGTGACGAATTTGTACAAAACGCGTCATGATTGAATAGAACAAACCTGCGCCAAGGCACAAATAGATCAGTACCGGGCTCCAAATAATTCCATTCAGAAAATCAACTAATGACTGCATGAGTATTTTCCCTGTTAGTTGTGTTTGTGGTTGTTTTTCACACAATACATTACCCTTTATGTAATGCAATTGTTAACTTTTTTAGCTACAAATCCTTTGTAGCGTGATGATGAACACAGAATGGAGAGTAGTTGTTAAAATTTGGTTCTTGTTGCTTATTTGCTCCTTTTAGGTAGAAGATTTGCCTGATGATTAATTATGCAGCACATTGTCATTTAAATGTGCTGCGATTTTGATGAGTTAAAAATGCCAGTGGTTATGCATTTTGTGGAGTAAGTGTCTGCCTGTTTTTTGTTCAGTGATGTCCTCAGGCGTAACGACAAAGGTTAAGCTCCGCATTATCCATCACTTTTGCTTTTTCACCTTTCATTACGCTTGCTAGCAATTGACCTGAACCACAAGCCATCGTCCAGCCCAGAGTTCCGTGTCCGGTGTTAGTAAAAAGGTTATCGTATTTAGTCGCGCCGATAATTGGTGTGCCATCAGGCGTCATTGGCCTAAAGCCGCTCCAAAACTCAGCTTGGCTGAAGTCACCACAACGAGGAAAAAGATCACGGATGACCATTTCGATGGTGTTTTTGCGCTTTTGTGGAAGGGAAGCATCAAACCCTGCTAATTCTGCGGTGCCAGCTACGCGAATTCTGTCATCAAATCGAGTCATAGCGACTTTATAGGTTTCATCCATCACAGTAGATCGAGGAGAGAAGTGTTCATCCTCCATCGGGATGGTGAGTGAATAGCCTTTGACAGGGTAGACCGGAATATCAATATCGAGTTGCTTGAGTAGCGCTGTAGAGTAGCTGCCAGAGGCCACTACATATTGGTCTGCTTTAAATTGTCCTCGGTTCGTTTGGACACCTATGATCTTTTTGCCTACTGTAACCCAATTGCTTACTTCAGTATCGAACTCAAATCGGACATCGTGTGCCTTAGCAAGCTCCGTTAGTTGTTGGCAAAATTGATGGCAATCGCCCGTTTCGTCATCAGGTAGATGCAAGCCACCAACCAGTTTGTCTTTCACAAGTGCAAGCCCTGGCTCTTGTTCAATACATTGTTCGACGTCCATTAGCTTAAATCGGGTTCCGCTTTGTTCAAGGAGCTGCATGTCCTTTTCAATGGCTTGCAGCTGTTGATGTGTTCGGAATACTTGCAAGGTCCCAAACTGACGTCCTTGATACTCAATGGCGTGTTCTTGGCGTAACTGTTCTAAGCAAATACGGCTGTGGTTAGCGATCGAAAGCATGCGAGCCTTGTTAACTTGATAGCGAGGTAGGGTGCAGTTCGCGACCATTTTACTCGCCCAGCGGATCATGTCGGCATTCAGAGTGGGTTTGATTTTAAGTGGAGCATGCTCCTCCATTAACCACTTAATGGCTTTAACAGGAACACCAGGCGCAGCCCAAGGCGAAGAATAGCCATATGAGATCTGCCCGGCATTGGCGAAGCTCGTTTCCATGGCACTGCTTGCTTGGCGGTCAATGACGGTAACTTGATAGCCTGCTTGAGATAAATACCAAGCAGAGGTTAAGCCGATAACGCCGCTGCCTAATACGATGACTTCCATTGATGCACTCCACACATTTATCAGAGTGCTCAGTTTCTTTTCTTTACCTTTTGTTAACAATCGATATAAATTACACACTGCGTTTAGAAAAACTATAGGCTCAAGGATGAAAAGTAATCTGATAAGTGGTTTGTGCCTATTTAGCCAAGTCGCGGAGTACAGCAGCTTTACTGGTGCCGCAAGACATTTACACCTCACCACTGGTGCCATAAGCCAACAAATTATTCATTTGGAAGCGTTATTAGGTTTTACTTTATTTGAACGCCACTCTCGCGGTATTCGTTTAACCGTAAAAGGCACTCAGTTACACCAAGCGACGCAGTTTCACTTTTCGGAACTGAGCAAATTGCTTGATGAGCTCAAAGTAGAAAAGCAAACCAATGAAATTCGTTTGAAGTTGACGCCTTCTTTTGCTTTCAAATGGTTAGTCCCAAAGCTCGAAAGCTTCCATCATGATAATCCGGATATCCAAGTACAAATCTTTGCGGAAGGTGCGCTGGTAAATAGTGAGATAAAAGACTATGACGTCGCAATTGACTATGGTCTTCATCCTTATAGAAATGCTAACGCGGAGCTGATTTTGGATGAGCATCTGCTACCGGTGATGAGTCCAAAATACCTTGAGGATCATGGCTGGCTAAAAACGTTGTTTGGTGAGCAAAAAAACTCAATGCCAGTGAAGCAATGGCAAGAGGCGACGCTACTACACGATGCGATGCCATGGGAAAAAGCGACGCGTGACTATGAGTGGCTATATTGGGCGTCAGCGATGGGGTTGGATTTTAAAACCGATATCGGACACTTTTTTAATCGAACGGATATGGCGATGTCTGCAGCCGAAGCTGGCGTTGGGATTGCGATGGCACGAATGGCACTGATTGAGGATGAATTGACGACAGAGCGTTTGGTTTCTCCATTCAAACCGATTCCTGCCAATGCAGGGTATTACTTGATCATGAACACACGTACGAATGCGACAGAAACGTTTCGTCACTGGTTACTTGGACAGTTGAATTAGCGTTTTATCTCTGTGATTCGCCCCTACGTTATTTGTTGAAAAATTGGGCAATATAAGTTTTAAGCAAGGTAAGTGCTTTTCTTGCCGCTATTTGAGTGATGAAAGACAGGGAAGAACATGAAAGACGAAACGCTATCCATCCATTTTGGTTACGAAACTGACCCGACCACCAAATCTGTCGCGACACCGATTTATCAAACGGTTGCGTACGAGTTTGATAACGCGCAGCATGGTGCTGATCTGTTTAACTTGGAAGTGCCGGGGAATATCTACACTCGCATCATGAATCCGACTAATGACGTGCTGGAAAAACGCATGGCAGCGTTAGAAGGCGGCATTGCCGGGTTGGTCGTGAGTGCGGGGAGTGCAGCGATTAACTATGCGATTCTGACGTTAGCGCAAGCGGGCGATAACATCGTTTCTACGCCGCAACTTTATGGCGGTACTTACACCTTGTTTGCGCACATGCTGCCAAATCAAGGTATTCAAGTGAAGTTTGCCAAAGATGACAAGCCAGAAAGTTTGGCCGAGTTAATTGATGAAAATACCAAAGCGGTGTACTGCGAGAGCATTGGGAACCCTGCGGGTAATATCATCGATTTAGAACGTGTGGCGGAGCTTGCTCATGCACAAGGCGTACCTGTGATTGTGGATAACACTGTTGCGACGCCAGTGCTTTGCAAACCCATCGAATTTGGTGCGGATATCGTAGTTCACTCTCTCACTAAATACGTTGGTGGGCATGGCACCACATTGGGTGGCGTGATTGTGGATTCCGGTAAATTCCCTTGGGCACAGCACAAAGACCGCTTTCCTGTTTTCAACCAACCAGAACCTTCTTACCACGGCGTGGTGTATACCGAAGCGTTTGGTGAGGCGGCATTTATCGGGCGTGCGCGTACCGTACCACTGCGTAATACCGGAGCAGCATTATCACCGATGAATGCATTTATGCTTATGCAAGGGTTAGAAACGTTACCGCTGCGTATGGAGCGCCATACCGAGAACACACTCAAAGTGGCTGAATTCTTGGAACAGAATGACAAAGTCAGTTGGGTAAGTTATGCCGGATTGCCAAGTTCTGAACACTTCCATCTCGCCGAAAAATACATGAAAGGTAAGCCTTCTGCGATTTTGTCGTTTGGTTTAAAAGATGGTTATGACGCTGGTGTGCGTTTTTATGATGCTTTGAAAATCTTTAAGCGTTTGGTGAACATTGGCGATGCAAAATCATTGGCTTGCCATCCTGCATCGACGACTCATCGTCAATTGAGCGAAGCAGAACAAAAACAAGCTGGTGTGTCTCCAGAGATGATTCGTTTATCGGTGGGTATTGAACATATTGACGATATTCTAGCCGATTTAGAACAGGCACTAAACTCGTAAAACGATTCTGTTTTTAGCTTTGGGTTACCCATAGGCCAGCCTTTAAAAAAGCTGGCCTATTTTTATTTTATTGTTTAAATATCAAGGGTTTTGGTGTTTTTGGTTTGTGGCATTCCAAAAGCTCATAGAGGGTGAGATTTATTCTCTTGTCACGTTTGGGTTTGTTCCTGATGATGTGTGCAAGTATTACACATTGGAAGGGACTCAAATGTCTTACGTATTTCACCGTCATTGCCATGCCACGCTACCAATCATCGATAGAGGTGAAGGTGTTTATCTATTCGATAAGCATGGAAAGCAGTATCTCGATGCTTGTGGTGGTGCTGCGGTATCAAACCTTGGCCACAGTCATCACGCCGTTAAAAAAGCCATGTTGGAACAGATCGAGCGAGTGCCATTTGCTCATACTGGATTTTTTACTAGTGACAACAGTGAGCGCCTAGCAGAATTGATTTGTCAGTACATGCCTGAACAGTTCAACCATGTGTATTTAGTCAGTGGAGGATCAGAAGCGGTGGAGTCGGCACTAAAAATGGCGCGGCAGTATTTCGTGGAATCAGGTAAGCCAGAGAAAAAGCAATTCATCGCGCGTCAGCAAAGTTATCACGGTAATACCTTGGGGGCTCTGGCTGTCGGAGGTAATGAATGGCGACGTGAACCGTTCAAACCCATCTTACACCCGAGCCATCATATCGCCCCTTGCTATGCTTATCGTTATCAGCAGAGTCATGAGTCGGAATTGGATTACTCATTGCGAGCGGCGAATGAGCTAGAGGCAAAAATTCTTGAGTTGGGGGCTGATAATGTCATGGCTTTTGTCGCTGAGCCCATTGTGGGAGCCACCGCTGGAGCTGTGCCTGCCACACAAGGTTACTTCAAGCGTATTCGCGAAATATGCGACCAATACGATGTGTTATTGATCTTGGATGAAGTCATGTGTGGCGTTGGACGCAGTGGCAGTTTTTTTGCGTTTGAGCAAGAAGAGGCAGAACCCGATCTGGTGTGTATGGCTAAAGGGCTTGGTGCGGGCTATCAACCTATTGGCGCGGTGGTTGCGAATGATCGAGTCTATCAAGCTATTGCTGATGGAAGCGGTTTTTTCCAACACGGTCATACCTTTATGGCGCACCCTGTGGCGTGCGCTGCTGCCGTGGCAACAATTGAAACCATCTTCCAAGATGATTTATTAACGGCGGTGAATCAGCAAAGTGCTTTGCTGCGTAATGAGCTTACTTCTGCATTGGCCCATTTACCGTACATTGGCGACATTCGTGGTAAAGGCTTGTTTTTTGGCATTGAGCTGGTGGCGGATAAAGAAAGCAAGGCGCCTCTGAGTAAAGCCACATTGGCAGACAAACGCATCAAACAGCGAGCAATGGAAAATGGCTTAATGTGCTACCCAATGGGCGGAACGATTGATGGCGTTAATGGGCACCATATTTTGCTCGCACCGCCATTCATTATTCAGTCTCATCATATTGATGAACTAGTCGGTAAACTCTCATTAACGTTAAAAGAGGTGGCGGAGACATGGAAGTAGCAAACCAATATTTGCGAGAACCTATCGCCATTATCGTGGCCCCAAACGGTGCAAGAAAAACTAAGCACGATCACGCCAGCTTACCCATGACAACAGACGAACTGGTTGCAGAGGCTATCGCTTGTCAAACGCTAGGGGCTGCCATGATCCATTTACATGCTAGAGACGCCAACGGACGTCATTCATTAGACATCGACGACAACATGGCAATTTACCATGCCGTGAAAGAAGCGGTGGGACAAAACATGATGGTACAGCTCACCACAGAGGCGGTGGGCTTGTATTCTCCGCCACAACAGATGGCGTTAGTTAAAGCTGTGAAACCAGAAGCGGCTTCTTTTGCATTGAGGGAGTTAATCCCTGATCGCGCAAGTGAGAAAGAAGGGCATGCCTTTTTCCATTGGGTGGCAGAACACAACATCGTGAGCCAAATTATTCTCTACGATGCAACCGACATTGAACGTTATTTCCAACTGCGTGATGCGGGCGTGTTACCTAAAACGCATCAGCATGCATTAGTGGTGTTAGGGCGTTATCACCAAGCTCAACAGTCTTCGCCATGGGATTTACGAGGTTTGAATTTGGCGCGTTTTGTCGAGGAAGAAATTCGATGTGCCATTTGTGCTTTTGGTGCGCGAGAGCAAGACTGTTTAGCGAGTGCGATGTTACTTGGATTCGATGTTAGAGTGGGGTTTGAGAATAACCACTTCGATGTGGCAGGCGAATTAGCAATCAGTAACGCGGCTCAGGTGGAAGCTCTACGCGATGTGGCGCATCGCTTTGCGATTCCTTTACGCAGTGCGCAAAGTTTGCGTTCAGCTTTGAAGTAAATCTGCTCGCGGAAAAGAAAAAAAGAAGAAAGGAAAGTAAAAAGGCTCCATCGGAGCCTTTTCGGTATTTGTCGTTAGTTCTCAGTTTGCGCTACAGGTTGACGAGCGGGATGTTTGATAAACACCGCGACAACAGCCGCTATCGCTAATGCAAAACAGTAGTAAGAATTGGCAACTACTTCAAGTGGCGAGAGGTTGAACACGGAACCTAGCAGTAGTACTTGAGCACCGTAAGGCAACACGCCTTGCACCACGCATGAGAAAATGTCTAACAAGCTTGCTGAGCGGCGAGGAGAGACATTATTCTCTTCCGCCAGTTGGCGAGCAACGCTGCCCGATACAATGATGGCTACGGTGTTGTTTGCCGTACAGCCATTGACCATTGATACCAAACCTGCAATACCTAGCTCGCTTGCACGACTGTTCGCATGCTTAGAGTGACTAGAGCCAAACGCGTGGATAAGGCTACTAACGAAATTTGTTAGAAAAGCAAGACCACCTTGGCGACGCATCAGTTCACTCAAGCCACCAATCAGCATGGATAACAAGAAGATCTCTTGCATGTTACCAAAGCCTTTGTATACGTCTTGGGCTAGATTAGTTAGTCCGTAATTGTCAATCGATGCCAAGCTCACGCCGCCAGCCAAAAGAATGCCAATCGACAGAACCACAAACACATTCACACCAGATACCGCTAGGATCAAAATAGTGATGTACGGCAAGACTTTTAGCCACTCAATATCGCCAGTTGCAGGCACTTGAGTCGCAGTACTGTTGAAAGCGAACACTGCAATCGCGATCAACGCCGCAGGTAAAGCAATACGAATGTTCTCTTTAAACTTGTCTTTCATCTCACAACCTTGAGAGCGTGTCGCCGCGATGGTGGTGTCAGAGATGATAGAAAGGTTATCACCAAACATAGCGCCGCTCAGTACAACGCCTGCGGTTAACGGTAAGCTCATTCCTGCTGATTCAGCAATACCCAACGCTACGGGGGCAACGGCTGCGATGGTACCCATCGAAGTCCCCATTGCTGTTGCGATAAAAGCAGAAATCAGAAAAATGCCCGGTAAAATCATGCTGGTTGGAATAGCGGATAAACCAAGGTTCACTGTTGCATCAACACCGCCAGAGGCTTTTGCTACCGCAGCAAAGGCACCTGCAAGCAGATAGATCATACACATTGCGATGATGTCTGGGTGGCCAACACCACGCATGAAGTGTTCGATTGAGCGGTTAAGTTTCTCTTTACTTAAAAGAAACGCAATGATGATGGCTGGTAATACCGCGATGGGTGCAGGCAGCTGGTAGAAGGCAAATTCCACGCCTTGCAAAGATAAGTAAGTGCCTACGCCAATAAATAGCGCAAGGAATACAATTAATGGGATCAGTGCGACCGCAGACGGTGCAACTGTTTTAGTAGTTTGTTGGGAACCGGACATGTAAACGACAATGTTAATGATAAGAGAGAAGAGCAGACTAATATCACATTTCTACATTGTCAACGTCTAGACGTCTAAATGGCTGTTTAAATTTTACACGTAAAGAAAAAGATAAAAGCTCGTGTTGCGTATCTCACTGATACCACGAGCTTTAGTTATGCGCTAATGAAGAGACTGTCGTTATTGCATTGATTTGGCTTTTTTGCGTTTAACAATACCTAAAACCATCCACGTAAATAAGACAGCAGCAAATGCCCATACCAGATATTTGTATTCGGTGTACAGGTTGCTCAACACGCTTAAATGTTCAAATGCAAAGTGAGTTAACAAGCTGAATACCAATACCCAAACCGTCGCCGCGAGGGCGTTACCGAGCAAAAACTCTCTACGTGGCATTTTCGCGATACCGCATGCAAGAGGCATAAATTGCTTCATTCCTTCAATAAAGCGGCTGACCACCAAGCACGTAGGGCCGTATTTCTGGATAGTCAATTGAAGCGTTTGCATCTTCGGGCCGGAAATGTAGCCTTTTTTATCTAACCACCCCTCAAAGTAATAACCGATTAAGTAGCCACAGGTATTACCAAAAAAGCAGCTCAGCCACGATACCATCATTACCATACTTAGGTTCATGACTTGTTCTGACGAGAGCAAAGATGCCGCGATCATCAGTGATTGACCAGGCATCGGGATACCTATCCCTTCTAGAAATATACTGACAATCAGCGCAACGTAGCCGTATTGCTCAAGCAAAGGCTTCATTGACATGAGAAGTTCGTTAATATGTTCCAAAAGCTTTCCCCTAATAAAAGCGGAACGAAGTTGGAGTGATACTCCGAATGTCCTATTGGGTCAATTCTTGTTTCTCACCATTGAGAAAAACTGACATGCCTCTGATAATTGCGCAGAATCAACCTGCAGCAGGCTTTATTCGCCGCCACGCTCTTTGGTAGCGGCGAATTAGGGAGATCCTTATGACTCTTTGGCTTTGGTGAATGCACCATACAAATCAAGGCGGCGATGACGTAAGTTGGTGACAGAGCCTTCGGTATTAAGCTGTTTCAACTTAGTCAAATCAACATCAGCGAAGATTATCATTTCGGTGTTGGCGCTTGCTTCTGTCAAGGTCGCATCGTGTGGAAAATAGATATCCGACGGTGAAAATACGGCAGATTGTGCGTACTGGATATCGACATTATCAACACGAGGTAAGTTGCCGACACTGCCCCCAATTGCAACGTAGCATTCGTTTTCGATGGCTCGTGATTGGGAACAGATTCGTACTCGTTGGTAGCCATTTTTTGTGTCTGTCCAGAAAGGAACGAACACAATTTGTGCGCCTTGCTCGGCGAGCATTCTTCCCAACTCTGGGAACTCGCTGTCATAACAAATCAGTATGCCGACTTTGCCTGCATCGGTTTCGAACACTTGAACATTGTCACCACCGTCGATCACCCAGTCTTTTTGCTCATGGGGCGTGATGTGGATCTTATATTGAGCGTTTATTTCACCATCTCGTTGCAGCAAGTAGGCCACATTATACAACTTGCCATCCTCGATGACGGGCATACTGCCTGCAATAATGTTGATGTTGTAGGTGACTGCCATCTGCGAGAAGCGGTTTTTGATCTCTTCTGTAAAGCTAGCCAAAAAGCGAATTGCTTCGACGGAATTTTGGTCGTTTTGCAATCCCATCAGCGGCGCGTTAAAGAATTCAGGGAATAGGGCGAAATCGGCTTTGTAGTTCGCAAGAGAAGAGATGAAGAACTCAGCCTGATCGAGCAAGTCCTCTAAGTCATTCATAGCACGCATTTGCCACTGCACAACACCAATACGAATCAGCGTTTTTTCTACATCATGTACGGATTGAATATCCTCTTCGTAGAAGAAGTTATCCCACTCCAGCAGAGTTGCGTAGCCTTTAGAAGCACTATCCTCTGGCAAGTAACCACGCATAATACGTTTGACATCGAAGTCGTTTGCAAGCTGAAAAGACAAAATAGGATCGTGAAGCTCACGGCGTTTTATCTTGTCGATGTATTCAGCCACGCTCAGTTCGTCAGCATATTTGTGGTAATTCGGGATGCGACCACCGGCTAAAATTGCTTTGAAATTCTTACTCCGGCAAAGTTCTTTACGCGCATCATACAGACGGCGACCTAAACGCAGCCCACGGTAGTCCGGGTGAACAAATACATCGAGACCATACATGGCGTCACCGGTCACTTGGTTTTGGATGACGTTGTTCTCGGTGATGATGTCGGTGTACAGGTGAGGAAGTGAAAATCGGTTGTAGTCCACTTTGATTGTTAGCGCTGCGCCGACAATTTTTCCGTTATCCTCAATACAGATTTGTCCATCAGGAAACTGATGAATAAGATCCATGATGGTCAGGCGTGGCCATGAGCCACCAACATCAGGAAAAACAAGGTCCATTAATTCCGCGAGCTCTGGGTAATCGGTCGGCTCAATGGTGCGTAAAGAGAGTCTTGGCGTGTTGCTGTCCATATCGTACTATCCATTTATCCTTTTTAAATAGTATGGATGAGAATGCCATAAATTTGAGCAGACAGATACCGAAGTCTTTGAGTTGTTTTGGTTTACCTAAACGAGTTTAAAGAAACAACATTAACTTAGCTTGCTCTTCAGCCATTCGTGAAATGCCACTACTTTTTTAGCTGAAAGTCGATAATTTGGAATCATCACGTAATAACCATAACCGCTCTGTAAAGTTAGGTTGAGAACATGCTGAATGTCCCCTCTTAAAATCGAATACTGCGCCATAAAATCAGGAAGCAAGGCGAGCCCTTTTCCCATTCTGACAGCTTCGCAAGCTAGGTAAAAATGTTCGACGCCTACAGGTTGATAGGTAACGGGAGATTCTACAGTGTAGACAGTTTTAAATTGCTCCCATAGCTGAGGGCGAGTGATTTGAGGTATAAACGGATAATTACTAACAGCGTGCACACTCTCAATTGCAGGAGCATTTGTGCAACCGACTAATAACAATGTTTCTTCGCACAGTAAGTGGCTGTATTCATAATGTGTGGATAATGGAAGGCAGCGAATATGTAAGTCACTTTCGTTGCTCGAATCTTTGACGTTCCCATCCCCGGTACAGACTCTTACTCGGATGTTAGGATGTTGCTGGTGGAAGTCATCAATATTAGGTATCAACCAAAGGCTGGCAAAAGAAGGGGTTACGTCCACGGTGAGTAATTCTTGCTTTGAATCTGACTGGATTAAGTTGGCAGTTGCATGCTGAATAAGCTCCAAAGCTTCTGTGACTTGCGGCAGATAACGCTTGCCTTCTTCGGTTAACTCAATACCACTCGCCCTTCTTTGTATTAAAGGTAAACCCACCAATTGCTCCAGCGATGCGATTTGTTTGCTTACTGCGCTTTGCGTAATACATAGGGCATCCGCTGCTTTAGAGAAACTGAGGTAATTAGAGACCGCGACAAACGTCCTTAATGCTCGAATAGAAGGGTATTCACTGCCTTTTAACATACTTCAGTTCCATTAAACTCTGCTTAGGCAAAGAGTAGAGTATTCACGGCTTGAAGCAAAGTAAGATGCAACGTATGTGTGATTAGCTTCCTTTCTTATAAAAACTAGCTAAGCGTTTTTTGACTGATTAATCTACAAGAGTATTTTAGATGTTTATTTAATTTCTTTGAAAAATCTACAAATTAACAAGAATCTTTTTCACATCATCGATTAACCTCAATTTAGTATTGTTTATATAAAGTAAACAGACAGATCTTTTTTTCTGTTTTTGTTCGGCGTTCTTTAGAGGATTGTCAGTATTCTATAAAATTAAATATATTTTTCATTAATTTAAAGTTGGCATTGCATTTGCTCTTTACTATTCGAACCTTCAATGGAACTTATATTAGGAGAACGAAATGAAAAGCAATGTTGTTACTTTGATTAGCCTTTTTTCTTTAGCAACGTTTAGTACTTTATCACATGCTGCGGACTCCAACGATCATGGTGTATATGTTGGCGCCAACTACGGTTACTTAAAAGTTGATGGACAAGATGACTTTGATGATGACAGCGATGTTATTCAAGGTTTAGTTGGTTACCGTTTTAATCCTTACTTAGCGTTGGAAGGTGGTTACATTGATTTCGGTAGCTATGGTAATAACCTAGCAAATGCCGAAACGGACGGTTACACCGCAGCACTAAAAGTTACAGCCCCTATTGCTGATCGTGTCGACCTTTACGCAAAAGGCGGTCAAATGTGGTACTCGACGGATTACGACGTTGCGGGCTTCCAAGGCAACAAAGATGATGAAGGTGTATTCGCTGGTGCCGGTGTGGGTTTTAAAGTTACTGATAACTTCTTAGTTAACGCAGAATATATGTGGTACGACGTAGAACTCAATGCGGAGAATGTCGCGAACGGTGCAAACACGGAAACAGACTTTAACCAAGCATCACTAGGTGTGGAATATAGATTTTAATATTGTTAACAACTCTAAGCCCTAATAAAAAGCGAAGCCTAAATAGCTTCGCTTTTTCTGAACTCAATCTAGTTGAGGATAATAGAGCGTTTTTTAGAATAATTGTTCGTGCCTTTTACTGTCACTCTACTATATTTAGAGCATTTCTAACATGACTATCTAACCTTCTTACTAGTCTCGAAAAACAAAGTTTTATCACTCTATAAGTAATACTCGATAGGTCGATCGCTGCGCTACCTGACATTACATTCATGTGACCTAAAATACCGCGAACGTGTTCTGTATACTCGTTTTTTAGTTTTGAGATGTACGCCATAGCTTTAGCTAGTTGATCCCAAGCAGTAAGGCCTACAGTTGCTATTTGTTGTATTATATGACCCAGACCTGAAATTCTTAATAAGGTCAAAATTGAAGAGACTATTTTACTTACCCAACCATCAGTCATCCGAGCATTATATCTATTGTTGAAGTCAAGAAATACGTTGCGTTCTAGGTAAGCTTGAGATTTGGGTTGTAGTGCCGACCACTCATTACTTGTAGCGGTATTGACATAACCCGGAACAGATTTTTTTCCTAGTCCATGAGCGCAGAAGTAGATGCCAGAACTTCCATCTAGCCGATACTCAATACCACCGTGAGTAAATGGCCAAAGAGGAGACATAGGAACTGGATCTGCGCCATGAGTGCAGCGATAGGAAGAATCTAACTCCCTTCTTGCGTATGGTTTAAAGCCAACTTTTGGTGCGCCAAAAGTATATAGGTGTACGCTATAGCCGTACTGACTCTTCACCCAATCTGCCGCTAATGAAGCAAGAGCACCACCTAAACTATGACCTACACAGTGTATTGCCTTCGGTGCTTTCATGTTCTTTTTCGAATAACCAGCGATGTATGCTGCAAGTTGTGGCTTTATCGTATTGAAGAGATTTACAAAACCTGCATGTACCCTGTAACCGGATGAGGTACCTGATATCCCAATGTTTCCATCGGTCATAATGTCGCCGATGTTTACTTGAGTGCCACGGAAGGAAAATACCAAAGTATCGGCAAACTCGCCCTTACCTCGACCTATCGCTACAAAATCTGATGTCATTCCACCAAATCCCATAAAGCCACTTGTCGTTCCTTTTTTGACATCATTCCTTAGATCAAATGTAAAAAACTTTGCTATATAACCACTAACGTTACGAACATTAGTTGCGAATACAGAATAGGGGATTTCTGCGATTCTAGATGATAGTTTTGGTGAGAGTGATTGCATTCTTTAATTTCCATATAAGTCAGAGTCAATATATCCAAATAAATCACATTGACTATTTACGTAGTAGTCATCGTTTTCGTCATCATCAATTGAAAAAGCAAAGTACTTAAGAGGGTTTGCTGCATCACAGACTAGATTAGCCATATTGTTTTTTACGTAATCCTCTATTTCATAGCCATCGAACGAACCTTCCCAAATAATAACGCTTTCATCAATATCTAGTTCTGTGGTTAAAACAATAGTTACATAATGTTCAATAAGCGGGATCTTAACGCTCTCTTTGTTCTCATACACAGGAGAAAATTCAAACCGACCATTGCTGTCAGTAAATGTTGATAAGTCTATTGATTTTCCTGAAGCGCTTAAACCAATATTAAGACTAACCTTTTGGTTATTAATCGGCTTCCCTTTTTTTGTTATCACACCATTGATTTGTGGTGTGTATTGGTTAACTTTATCGTTATTCAATATACTCTCTCCAAAACTCATATTAATGCTCAACAATATGATTGTAATAAATCCAAATAAGTAATTTCTCACATCGACTTTTTTCATTTTAAAAATCTATAAATCTATATGTATTGTGTGTTTTTACAATATTTAATTTTAACTATGTGATTCATATTGCATTGCTCTGTAACTTGTGAATTTGAAAATTACATTTTTAGATTTATGTTTATCTATTTGACCGATTTTTATTAGCATTAATAAAGTTTAAATCTGGAACACTCAGTCTGCGCTAATCTTAGGTAGTTATATTGTATTGGATTTTTGAGGCTTTCATCAGGTAATGTGAAAGCAAAATAAACGAGAGCTACCGAATGATAAAAACTCTATAAATACTAGGTTTCAGACAATGAAATCGTATTGAAAACAGTTAATTATTCGCTTTGTCAAGAGGTATTTTTATTGCTTTACATCGTAATGCTAGATTGACTTGATAATTTATTTTTCCGCCAATTGTGATAACCAAGAGCAAAAGAAAAGGCTTATTTAGTATCTTTTGATGGTTAGTGATAAACCCAAATTGTTCTACTTTAACCCATCATAATTCTATAACTTAGATTTAGCACTCGTAGTTGTTGATACCCCAAAAACTTAGAACACTTTAAATCGAAGAACATATAGACACACTTTTGTCCTTGGATGAGTTCTTCTGAACTTCCGTGTAGTTTTGGTGGTGTATTTATGAGCGTATCGTCTGTTACTTAATACTCAACGAGTTTTTAAATCGGCGTACGTTCAGAGTTATGCAGTAATGCTCGTGAAAAGTTATCAGGTAGCATGAGTGCGTGAGAAAAGAAGACAATGTGGATAGTGGATAGTGGGTTGTTGATACAAAAAAGGCCACCCGAGGGTGGCCTTTTCCAAACGTTTGGTGGAGCTGGCGGGAGTTGAAATGGTTTCTAACTTTTCATAAATTCAGTAACTTATAACGATGTTACCAATTTGGTGTTGCATCAAATGTTACATCAATTTCCTGCTTCAAAAGGAACTGAACCCGCGTCCATGTATTCCTGAATTATTTAAAAATGCTAGTTTGTTATAGCAATTTAATCTAAAGCAATAGCGCTGATACTGAGTATTTTACCCAGCCTCACCATCCATTAATAGCGATTTTAACGCATCGGAAGAAGAAGGGAGTAGTCCGACTTTTAAGCCAAATGGTTTGAATACCTTATTGAGAATCTCTGTATTGTAGCTGCCCCGATCATTCTTTATATCTGAGAGTGTTTTTCTTGAGACATCGATAAGTCTTGCAAACACATCCTGTTTGAGTCCCAGTATCTTAATGCGTAAACTTTTCAACGCTTGGCCTTGTGTTAGCTCTCCAAGCAATAAGTGTTTGATGATTTTGTTTACCTCGGTTTTGCGTTCTGATGGACGAGTGGAGGGGGAGATTTTTGAGACTCTCTGACTTATTGAAGTTTTGGGTGATGTATTAACGACATGGCTCTCTGATATCTCGTGAGGTGCATCTCGATTGGCCCTTAAACGACCTATGACCTCTTCTACAGACTCTCTTTTTTCTGGAGCAATTTTATTCATAGCAGCCTCGCTTTATCAGATCCTCTAAAGCTTATGAATTAGTTATTAATGTTATGAGTAAAAAATTACTCATAACATTGATTCTTAGATGTTAATGAGTATTTTCTTACTCATTTAGCTTTTATCTAGATCTCTGAGGTGATCAAGTAAGTATTCTGTGTAGTAAAGCGGCATCACGATGTGTTCTCTCTCTGTTGCTGGAGAGCCTTGAGTACCTGTAAGTTTGATTGTCTTGTGGGGCTTACACTTCTCGATGTAGGATTGCAATGATTTCGCACGGGTTCGCTTACCGCTTTTTACTTCTACAGGTACGATTCGACCTAGGTCATCAGCGATAATGAACTCTATCTCTGCTCTTGCGTCTCCCCAAGAGAAGCTTGGTTCAATACCTAGCGCAGCGATTTCCTGTTGAACATAGTTTTCGGCGATATATCCCTTGTATTCATAGCCTTGCTGTTTGATTTCACGGTAACCAGTGCCGAGCATATGGTTCAATAGCCCTACATCAAAGAGAAACAGTTTAACCGTATTTTCCTTCTGATAAGCAGCTAAAGGAGAACGAGGCTGTCCTTCAATAGGATGATTTTTTAAAGCAAGCCGACACTTGTGAAGCCATGTGATCGCACTTTCATACTCAGCATAGCGAGACTTGCGTTCGTGAACTCCCTTGAATTTAAACCGTTTAACGGAGTCGTCGAATACCGAAGATAGTTGAGCGGGAATGCTTCGAAATACAGATTCGATGAGCTGTGCATCCACTTTTCCAGAGTACTTTCCGAAATCACGCATGTAGCCCTCAATTAAGTTCCTATGGACTTCAGACACGGCTTCAATGCGTTCAATAATACTGAGTTCTGAGTTTTCGAACCATGAGTTTACGGCTTCAGGCATGCCGCCAACAAAATAATAGTCGGTCAGTAGTTCGATTAATTTTGTATGAGCTGCTGGAGAATTCAGCTTTTGGTCAAACGCTTTTTGCAGTGCTTTTTCTCCAGATGCCCACAAGAACTCCCTGAAAGTCAGTGGCCTTAAATTGTGTTGCTCAACTTTTCCAACGGGAAAGGACGTGAGCAATCCGATATTTGAACCACTAGCAGCAACATAAGCTTTGGGAGCCTTTTCTGCAAAGTACTTAAGAGAGGTGACCGCTCTTGGACATTCACCAATTTCATCTAAAATAAGAAGATCTGTTGATGGCTCGAAGATTTCTCCTGTTAATAGTTCAATGTTGGTGATGACGTCATCAGGGTTTAGAGAGCCTGAAAAAGCTTCAATTAACTCAGGGCTTTCTAGGAAATCGATTCTTATGACATTTTCGAATGTACTTCCTAATAGCTCCTGTAATAAGAATGTTTTACCAGTTTGTCTAGCACCGTCAATCAGCAAAGGCTTCCTTGTCGGCTTGTCTTTCCAGGCGAGTAGGTTTTCAAGTAGTGTTCGTTTCATCTAGCCACCTCAGTTAAAGTGCTTATCTGGTTGAGTGTATATTACACAAAAATGCGCAATTAAATGCAAGATGTAACATTTTTTTGCGCTTAAAAGAGATGGTTTTGACATTTTTATGCGCGTAAAAGTGTTTAGAGTGATTTCTATGTGAATGATAGTGTTGGGGCTGTGAGGTGATGGATCTATGCATCATTTCTGTTTGGTTGCTTCACAAGGGCAATGATCACAGTGAGAAGGCCCTAGCGGGCTTTCAGATACCAAAGTTTCTTGCTGGCTAGCTCTTATAGGTAATAAGCTTTATTAGTAAGTAATCCACTAGTTAAGCGTACAGAACCCTTGGGATTAGAAATGAATGTGGTACTACCGCCTGCGATCACTTTCTCTACAGCATCATGTTGATGCCCTGCAACCCAGAACCTCGCTTTTGAGATCAACTCATTACTCAACCCTGCATGGTAGTAGGGGGCATAAACACTATTGGCATTTTCTTCTGTCGCGAAAGCTTCTTTAGAAGGAAGATGATGTGAAACAACAAGATCTACTTTCTCAGGGAGGTTATTGACGAATGCTTTGTACTGCTCTTCAATTATAGAGCTGTCAATAAACTTAGCGTCGTTCATCAACTCAGAATATACATTTACAAGCTCGACCGAATAGGTGTGAATGGGAAACCAAAGGGTTCCACCGAAGATAGTGAATCCGTTCAATTCAATCGACTCATTGTTCAAAAAGAACAGGTTTTCAGTGGTATCGCTATGAGCCTTAAGCTTTGCTAATACTGAATTCTTAGAAACGTTGAGAGAACCAGAGTTAGTATTAGATTCGCACTCACTTGTATATCGGTAGGATTTACTCTTATTGCTATACCATTCATGGTTTCCAGCAACCATGATGACCGCCTTAAAGTGGCGGCAAAGTACATTCTTTACGTATGCTATGCCTAATAGACCGTTTGCCGTGTCACCAGCAACAACCAACGTGGCTTCTTTATCGAACTCATGCCAAAAATCGCGGCGTATTCCGTGAGTGTCCAGGTGTAGGTCAGAAACAACGTAAAACTTCAAACTATCATGGCCTTAAGATTGATTGACTACTTCATGCATGGTACATGGATTATTTGGATTAGAGAAGTGAGCATATGCGCTAAGCATTTCTACTCAAGGTACTTGAAGGGTGCTTTTGAACAGGACAATGATTGGACGTGTTGTTTGATTTTTCGGCACTAAGATTTAGACACTAACTTTTAGTGTCTAAATCTTAGTTGTTATTAACAATTTGAAATTGTTAGTTTTTAGTTGAGGTGCTTTGATTTGGCAACATCGTTGAGGCTAGCAAAAGTGTTAGTGTGCTCCGTAACTACGGCAGGCATTTTTATGAGTGAGGCTTATATGAAGAGCGAGGTTAAGGCTAAAAAAGTGATAACGAGCAAGCCGACTAACATGATCGTGACGTTGCGCTAGATGGGGTTATTGACTTGCTCGATTACGATATCTCTACCAAACACAGGTATGGTAGTTTGAAGTAACTGAAGCCCTCACAGAGCAGCTGGAAGAGAGCATTGGTGACGAGCAGGTTGACCTAGACGGAAAGTATTAAGAATAACCCCTATTTGAGGTTGCACAGCATAAAGCTGTGCTTTTTAAGCGGCATACGCCGCAGTAACGAGTGATAGACATCATGCACAATATCTTTCTTGCAGTGTATCCTCTAATTCTTTGCCCAGAATAATTTCAAAGTCAGTAAATAAAGCGACGGGACGAGAAGTATTGTCTTTCTTCTCTATTTGGATAAACCCTTTCGATGATAGTAAGTGGAGTGTACGTGACAGTTTACGAGTATTATGACCGCTGATGTCCGCAAGTTCAGCTAGATTTTCAGGCTTTTCCCTACTCATCAGGAGCATTAGCTCGATATTTTCATTACACAGTAACTTTGATACTTCATCTAGTGATGTGAACCAAAATGTCGGTAGATACTTGCTATGACTAATGTTGCCTGCGGCCACACTAGTCATGTGCCTACGAATGAGGTCTTCTGACATAACTCCAATACGAGCTTTCATTACTATCCCTCCCAGAACGAAATAACAAAACCCTAGTGTATAAAACGCTGCTCTGAAAGAAAAAGTGGATAGTTATATTCAACGAAAAAACGATACCATCGGACACAACTTTCGAGATCGTGAGGATAATAGAAACAATGAAATCCTAGTATCATTGAGCCTTTTTTCGGGTCACCCTATCCTAAGGTCTACGAGGCTCTTCACTAGAAAAACACTTGTGTATTAGCTGACCAATCAAGACTAGAGAGTTGGTTTTCGTGTGACTCATGGGGGGGCAAAGTAAACTAGTTGCAGTGTTAGTTTGCTTTTCTTTTTATATGTTAGAATAACAGCATGAGTAAATAATCAATGCTTACAATGTCAGAACAATTATATTACAAGCTTTTAAAATCTACTTTTGAAAATGCACTGCTTCATCTTTACTTTAAAGTCAGCGCGTCTCAAAGCTTTGTCAAAGAAGAGCAACGCAACAAAATCCTCATTGATTTCTTAAAACCAAAATTGAAAGAGCAACGCTATTCACTTATCAAAAAGAATTTAAAAACCATCTGTTTAATGAAAAATAAGTTTGGGTCAATCGAGAAATATTTAAATGGGATTGTACAGCAATATAGTTCAATCAAGAGCAAGAGTGATGTAGACAAACTCTATGAGTTGCTTGAGCAGCTTGAGAAGGCAGGGTTTGAAACAAAGTTGATTGAAGAAACTCCAACACAGAATCAAGATGTTGTTTATTTAGATAGAGCACACATTAACAACTGTTTCGATGAGTATGACAATCACCAGGTTGCGCCCATTTCTTTGCTCATTCATACAGAACAAATAGTTAAGTTCACTCAATCCCTAGATGAGCAAGCTTATTTTGAATATGAAGTATTTCAAGTTAATAAATCATTGAAGAGCTATCACTATCGCTTACACCCTCGTTCCTGATTGCTGAACATATAAAAATAATAGTTCCAAGTATTTCGAATATTTCATAATGTAGTCTTGGAACTTTTCTGTACTAAATGTTTAGTTATTCGACTTTACCTTGATACATATTATAAAAATACTTCAAGAACAATATGTTAAGAATTACGCCTTTTCTACTATATCCTGGA
The DNA here is from genome assembly GCF_033338715.1 of Vibrio sp. Vb1337. Taxonomy (NCBI): domain Bacteria; kingdom Pseudomonadati; phylum Pseudomonadota; class Gammaproteobacteria; order Vibrionales; family Vibrionaceae; genus Vibrio; species Vibrio sp. Vb1337. The sequence continues at coordinate 83,974 of NZ_JAWOTD010000014.1, forward strand.
AGAATCCTCATAGGATGTTGTTGGTTGCCAATTCATTGGTGCGGATAAGCATTACATTTTCCAATGTCAGGAACATCACAGGGCTTTGTTAAGTAATTCGGATAGATAACCAAACCACCTGAGCATTGTAATTTCTCATGTATATCTTCCTACCAAGCGACTGCCGCACTCTATACATCGTACTTTTTGAGAGTAAATGCTTGCAATAACGATATCGCTTTTTTAACTTTTTGTTCAAGCCGTAAAGCTTCTGGCAAACTACCGCTAAGATCGAGAGTGGCTTTTTCTTGTAGAGATTAGCGGAACAGCTCGCTTAACCCGTATAGTATTGTGACAACTCCTTGTATCATAAGCTCCATCACCAGATATCTCGATAATTCTTCGGCGTGTTTGATTTACAAAGTTAAGAAGGACTTCTGTATCGTAACATGAGATAAACTCAGTTCTTCTGCGATTATTTTGTGAGTGCAGCGTCGGATACTAAATGCAAATTTTCTCAAACTCTACGCATCCGTCAGTACCATGATTTTTGACCTTCCGTTTACCTTCGCCATAAACCTTGAGGCTGCCAGTATCAGTGGCTAGGTACTGTATTGCACCTCCAGTTTTTGTCTCAAAAGAGACCGCAACTTGTTTAACTAAAAGACTGATACAAATGAAGTATGAGAAGGTAAGAGTAGTATTAGACAACATAAACAAGGAATCGATAAACTGATTACATGCTAGTGTTGTTGTTTTTTTATTCACCTTCAGTACGGTAGTGATGGCTAAGTCGATGAATCGACGAGGTCTGCTACGGTTGATTAACGCTTTGTTGTACTGTTGCAGTTAGTTTTATTATAACTAGGTCTCGCATAGGCCTAAGATGATTAACTGATATACACGTTTAGCTGTTAAGTTATTGGTTTATTTTTAATCTAATTGCCCCCAACCAAACCGTTGAACTAAAACTTACCAAACTTGGAAAGGCTATGGAAGATAAATAGTTTATTGACGGTAGCGAAAAAATAAAAATAGGATAGACAATATCAAGTCAAATAAAGATATGATATTGTCTTAATTTATTAGTCGATTTGATAAGTTAAAATTTTATTTCATTATTCTTAATGAAACTTTCAAATATAATGATTTAAATTAATTGTATTTAACCTTTTTGTGTGAATTTAATGAAAAACCTATAGTCTTTAAAGATAAATCCACAATCTTTACAAAGAAATTTTTTCTTGATTATAATTTTCTCTATAAACTTTCTTTCTATTCTATAGAATCCAAAACTAGAACAGTTTCTACACTTCATCTAAACCTCTTCCATTAATACATTATTTTTAACAAGGAATTTGTTTACAATAGATTTCATACTTTCTGGTTTGCCATATAAAAAACCTTGAACAAATATACAGTCATTTATTTCTATCAAATGATTATGTTGCGCAACATTTTCCACTCCTTCTATAACAATTTTATATTCTAAGTTGTACAAAAGATTAATTATAGAATTTAAAAGTGAGTTGTATTTTAATTCATTTGGAACTCTATTTAAAAAACACTTATCTAACTTGACTTCATATAATGGCAATTTTATTAGATTGTTTAATGTTGAATAACCCTTTCCAAAATCGTCTAGGGAAAACCTAAACCCTAACTCAACCAGATCATTTATTATCTCAAGTTTATTTTCATTTTCGACAAAAAAAACATTTTCCGTAACTTCAAATATTATATCTGAAGTATCAATCATGTTTTTTGCTATTAATTCATTTAAATAATTTTTTAAGTTTTCATGTATCTGTTTGGGTGACAAATTTATTGATAATGTAACATCACTATGAAAATGTAATTTATTTTCGTAATAATCTTTAATTGCATAATCTATAACTCTAAAGCCGACAGAGTCAATTAAATCAGCAGACTCAGCCGTTTCTATGAAAACATCTGGAGGAATACAACCTTTTTTAGGATGTTTCCACCTAACCAAAGCTTCTAAACCAACTAATTGACGACTCTTGATATCAAACTTTGGTTGATACTCAGTATAGAACTCATTATTTCGACAAGCCCTTCTTAAATCATTTACTAGCTCAAATTCAAAATTAGCCGTCTGAAGTAGACCAGTATTATACTCAGTATAATGTGACGTTCCTTTTTTCTTGGACTCATACATAGCTAGATCTGAATATTGTAATAAAAGATCCAATCTATCTCCATCCTTTGGATATTGAGAAAAACCAATACTAGCAGTAGATTCTATTCTTCTATTTTTTATAAAAACAGGCTTATTTATTGAACGCGATAAATTGTTAATCTTACTTAAAATGTCAACATTACCTTGAAATATAACAATGAACTCATCACCACCAAATCTATATAATTTATCATCAACATCGATTTCTTCAGTGATATTGCTAGATATTTTCTTTAGAAACATATCACCAAACGAATGGCCTAACGAATCGTTTATATGTTTAAACCCATCTAAATCAATAAACACTAAATAAAAACTGTTGAGACAAAATGTTTTTTTAAAATCGATTTCCAAACTTCTTCTATTTGGTAAGCCTGTTAAGTAATCGGTTTTTGCTATACTGTCAATTTTTTTATTTGAATCTTTTAACTTTTTTTTCTCTAGCAATATCTTATTATTATATGTCGTCAATATACGTGATATTTTTTTATGTAAAAAATAATATATAACAAATGAAATAGCCAGTAAAATAAAGAATGAGCTAACTATTGTTTTGATATCTTCATATAAGAACTCTTTAAATAGATATTTGAAATCATCGTTTAGTTCATATTTGAAGTTTTTAGCCATAGAGAGTGATATATTTATCCCATATTCACTTATGGTTTTGTTAATATAAAAAAACTCACTACTGCTATCTAATTCAAGAAAGTTGTTATAGATATAATCATAGAAAAAATAAAGTGAACTTTGACTGTTTAAGTATCTATTTTGTTTAACCTTTTGGTCATATATAATACCGTTATGAGTTGAGTAGACCCTATATTCAATATTGTCATCCAAACTTGAATTTTCTAAAAGATTAAATATTTCATCATGTACACGTTCGAGAAGAAACTCGTTAACATATCCACTTGCCAAATATAGTTGTGTGTTAGGTATTTGTTTTATATACGATACTTTGTTAGAACCAAATTTAGAAGGTACTTTATATCTATACACTCCACCATTGATAGGAAAATTTTCAAAAAAACTATTAGAATATTTATCTTTAAGATTATCATTAAGTTGGTTAAAAATATTTGATTCTATAATGTTCTTATCTTTATAGTTTACTATAAAAACATAATTATCTTTGAAGGTTGAGTTAAACTTATTTACTTTTTCTTTTATAAAGTCTTCTTCTATACTATCTTCATTAGCAAATTCAATGATGGCAGTATTTTTCTTAACACTCTCGATAAGTTCGTTTTCTATTAAATTTATAATTGAATAAATAGAGGCTGAAATAGACTCTGCCTCTTCTATTAATGCATTTCTTTTTTCAACTATTTTGTTTTCACTAAACTTATCAATATATAATGAATATTGCTCTAAATTACCTACAAATACTCTAAAAAAAATTATAATAAAAAAAGCCAAAAGCAAAAATAGATAAACGGATAAATTAATACGTGAAATCTTATTATTAATCACTGACATATTGATATTAGCTTTTTTTAAATAAATTAATGAAAATTTTTGGAGTCATTCCATAAACAATTTTAAACTTCTTTATAAAAAAAGAACTACTGGAAAAACCTAATAATTTCGAAGTTGTAACAACGCTTTCTGTAGATAATAATAATTCCACTGAGTTTTCAATTTTAACTTTAATCACTAATTCAGACATTGTCACATTTAGCTTAGACAAAACTAATTTAACATCTTTAATACTTAAATTTGACCTTTGACAAAGCTTATCAATATTCCAGTTTATTCTTGGATGTTTTTTTATACACTCTCTTATTTTTTCTAATGTTGGTTCATCTGATTTTATCTTGGGCAAGAAAAGATCTTTTTTAATTAGGTCTAACAGATAATTTTTATAATATATTGATGATAGCTCTAAATCGTTCTTTGTTTTTAAATAAATATAATAATCACGCTTGGACATGATTTGCTTTAAATGACTGAATGATATGACTTTAAGCTCTACTATTTCTTCTTCTACAGAATAATGAATAACTTCTCCTTTCGGAAGATAAAGGTAATCACCTGGTTGAAATATACATGAAAATCCGTTATACGATACAGCGCCACTCCCTTCTTCAATCTGGATAATATGTTCATTCTTATTGAAGTAAGCGCCTAATTTACAAGGTTTAACTTTAACTGATTTCATGATGCAAACCTTTTCGGTGGATTTTTATAATATCCCTGATAGTATATTTTGTTAGAACTTTTTAAATGTTGTTTTATGCTTGAGTCAACGCCATCAATAATTACGCCAACGTTACAAAATGGAATTAAAATTTGTGCTACATGCTTTTCTAAATCCTTAAATGAGTACTTTTTATCTATTTTAATATAATCCCAATCTATATAACCTAAACATTGATTAAAAGTTTCATCTTTGTGACAAAAAGAGTCTAAGCAAAATTCAATTCCATACTCCTTGAGTTTTTTTATTGATAGATACAAGTCAGGTAGCATATTATTTTCTATTTCATTAACTTCTATCACTAAATTTTTGTTATTAAATAAAGAAATTCTCGTTATGAATTTATCACTCAACAATATATTTGCGGTAATATTAATGCTAAATTTGTTTTTTTTATTGTTTTGAAGTTTTTTAACAATATTTAATGCTGACTCCATTATTATTTCATCGGATACAGTCATATCTAAAAACTGCTCCTCATAATATCCATCAGGTATAGTGTATAAAACCTCAGAGAAAGCCACATCTCCAGTTTCACTTGAATAAATAGGATGCAAAAAAATACTATTTGAAATGCTACTTTTTAAATCCATATCTCACTACACCTTTTTTAATATGAATATTGTTTTTAAGCGCAAGGTTAATCACCTCTTAAAACCTAAGCAACCAGTTTTCTATTATTAGCCATGATATCTATTATTATTTATCACCCTCAAACACACTGTCATTATATTGACATTAAATTGACCGTACATTAACAGATAGCTTATTGAACATTTAAAATCAAGAGTGCTTTAGTGTGGTCTATGTTTAAGGCTTTGTTACGTAACTCGATGAAACTAAGGCAAGAGGTGATGAGCTGTGCGACAACACAGTTGATCACCCTAGTCTTATGGAGAAGCCTCGTTACACAACAACTAACTAAAAACAGTACAGCAAAGTACTAATTAATCGTGGTTCACTCACTTTCTGGATTGATGAAGGAGTTATAAGCGAATGGAAGCAAAGCAAACAGAACAAGCGCGGCAGGCCTCGTAGATTCAGTGACCTCGCCATTACAGAGCCGCACCAGTTATCTTGGACCCTGAGTTAAGTGAGTAAAATCACTAACGAGGTGAATCATGACAAACAAGAAAAAACTTATTATCCATTCTTCCGAATTTAACACTTGAGATTGCGGAGAAAGTCGGTGCTGCTGTTGCCGCTAGATAACTATCTCTCCATGACTCTCAAATCTATGGCTAGCGTAAAGCCGCAAATAAAAACTCCAGTACTGCTGAGCGAGAAAAAGAGCTAGGAGTAGTAAAAAAGGTCTCCACCTACTTTGCGAAGAATCTAAAGTAGCTTGTGCTAAGAATTTATGTTTGAACACCTGCAGTATTTCCGTGTATCTCACATGGTAGAGGTGTTTGGCATATCGCGAAGCGGGTTTTACTACTGGATTAAGCATCGTCATAGAGACTGCCTGCGAGAACAAGCCCGTCAGGTATTAGACGACAAGGTCAAAGAGGCTTTTGATAACCGCAAAGGCAGGGACGGTGCTAGACGTATCCAGATAGAGTTAACTGATAACGGTAGCAGGCATAATGTGAAGACCATTGCCAGTAGCATGAAACGTCAAAATCTAGTAACGAAAGCTGTTCGTAAGTTTAAATGTACGACGGATAGCATTCATAAGTTGCCAATCGCTCCGAACTTGTTGGAACAAGACTTCTCTGCAACTGCCGCCCAATCAGAAATGGGCGGAGATATTACGTATTTGGCGATAAGTGAAGGTTGTCTATACTTAGTGGTAATCATTGATCTTTATTCACAGCAAATCGTTGGCTAAGAGGATGACAGCAACATTAGTCAGCGATACTCTTTCAATAACCTTATTCCATCGTAGCTTTCCTGAGCGAGTCATCGTTCATAGTGACCATGGTAGCCAATATTGCTCGAAAGGTTATAGAGAGTTGATTAGTACCTATAATCTAAAACAAAGTATGGATAGAAAAGGAAATTGTTGGGACAACGTTTATATAGAGAGTTTCTTTCATGCCATGAAGGTGGAAGCTGTACTATATGAGCTGATAATGTCGAGAGAATAGATGCGTCAATCGGTCTTCAAATACATTGAGGTTTAATATAATCGAACGAGAAGGCACAGTGATCTTGGGCGTCTAAGCCCAGTTGACTTTGAAAAGCCAAAAGGTCGCTTAATGCAGTGTCCAGTCTGGCTGGAGCTTCTTCTCGCATCTTCATTTAGTTGAACGGAGAACTATGTTCTCCGAATGACGAAAGGCTGAGTCAGGTATTATCCGACTCGTGTTTGGGTATATAGGCAAAGGTCGGTAGCGTTCAAACGCTACTGCGAGAACACTGTTCTCGCTCAAATCATCAAAAACTAAAGTTTGCTCATTTAATTAATAGATAAAAAAGCTCTCTTAGTGCCCAACTCTCTGGTGAAAAATGTGTTACCCATTATCTTCATGAGTGGGTTTGTCAGAACCAATGGACTAATGAATTTAAGCTCTGAAACACTTTTGCCCCATTCAAAGTTAGAATTAGGGATCATGCTTGTATCGAATATCTGTTTTGCAATAATTATTTTTAATGATGCTGTTGATTTCAATTCAGCCTTTCACTTTTTATGTCATTGATTTTATGGACAATAAAAATCAATCAAGAAATAGATATCTATTATGTTCATATAGTGTATAGTGTCAGAAGCTCAAACGATGAGCTATTAGTAAAATATTTAGTTCAAGATCTTCTCAGTTTTTATTCGATTAAATTCGTCATATTTATCCTGCGATACCTTTTTCTTCATTCCTTATTTAGTAGCTTTCTTTTTAACTTAATCAATGTATCGAGATATATTATGTCAAATAAATCAACAGGCTTAGTAAAATGGTTTAATGAATCCAAAGGTTTTGGATTTATCACTCCTGATAACGGCGGTTCTGACCTATTTGTTCACTTCAAATCAATTGTTAGTGATGGCTTCAAAACATTATCTGAAGGCCAAAAGGTTTCTTTTGTTGTTGAACAAGGTAACAAAGGTCCTCAAGCGGATAATGTTACGTTAGTGTAAGATATTTATAAAAAGTCTCTTCTGTCGAGGAGACTTTTTTACTTTATTTTTTAATAAAGATTCTGAACGTTCGAAATACGAATAAAATAAATTTTTGGATCGATAAGATAAGAAGCAATATGAGAAAACCAGTAAGAAAATCAAGCAAGAAAACACAGAAAAACAACTTCGAAGAACGATTCGCTGCGATGGTAAAAGAATATCAAGAAGCGAAAGAAATTCTCGACTCTATGACTGAAAGTTCATCAGAATATTTAGCACAGAAAAAAGCATGCGATAAACTTTTTGCAAACGCGGAACGATACATTAATAAGAGATAATGAATTGAAATGGCTTTATTCTAATCTGAATAAAATCATCTTTCTTAGCATCAATAGGATGATATATGAGCAAGTTACCTAAACCGACACAAAAGCAGAAGCAATTTAGTATTAATCAGAAAGGGATTAAACGAATACCAGAAGAGTTGAAAAAAATGGGTGTTCGCAAACGCATAGAAGAGATTGAAGAACAAAAAAAGTGGGATAAAGAGTGGGGACTATGAGTTCACGAAACCTCTCTGAGCTTATCAATACGACACTCCTCTTACATTCCGAAAAGCTGAGCAACTTGGACCGAGACATGCTGACAGGTTTACGAGATCAACTTAATCGTGAGCAAACCTTGTCAGACAAACAATCCAAACTGTGTCAAAGGCTACTACGAAAAACGAATCATGATTGCTAACCAACGTCAGTCTTCACAGCTATCTACCCAGCTATCATCAAGCATCAAGCATCAAGCATCAAGCGTTATTCGACTTAGCATCTGATCCATTAAATCTCTAATCTTAATTAGTATTGCACCCTCTGGCGCATGATGCTCAGCTGAGCGCTTGGCGTTCGTTAGACTTTTCATGAAGATAGTTTCGCTATCCATCACGGTGTGTTTTAGGTCGGCATGGTCCTATTCCTTTTGAGGAGACGTAGTGGTGTGATGCTTTCAATATGGCATTGTTTCACGCTTAAACGTTCGAACTGACTTGGTTTCTGCCTAAAAGCTGGACTAGGCAAGCAACTGATTATCAAGGAGTATGGACGGCAAAAAACCATCATAGAATGGTTATTACCTCATCTCACAAACCTGAGCACTACGAGTATGTTTCATCGCTCCTACAGTTTAAGCAACTTAACGTTCCACTTGTCATAATATGATGTGTGCCCCAGATATTTCGTTGTTGCTATTTACAAAGCTCATCTGTTGAAGAGCATAGTCTTTCTATGAGCAACCTTGTACAAACCTTACATTCAATGTAATAAAGTTTTTTTAGTGTATGATTCGCACTTTTTTAACTTAAACCAGATCTTCTTTCTACCGTGATTTTTCAAAGTAGTTCCTCTAAAACAACACCAGTCTCACCATTAGCAATCCTTTGGAGAAGGCTATTCATCTTTATTTTTTTATGTATTGATGTTTCTTTATTTTGAATAGATTTGTTTTTATTATTTCTATTCTCATTATTAAATATTTGATTAGACATATTATGCCCCTTTATAAAAAATTATAATTAAGGTGCACTGAACATAAGTATTTTTAGGATAGGTAATTAAGGAGATTACAGAGAGAAACTTGCTAGGGATTACGCTGGAAAACTATCTTTATATTTTATCTTGAAACAAATCTTTGTCAGAGCAACTACCTCGCCAGGCGTATGACGAGGCAGTGTAAATTCAATTGTAAGACTAAATAGTCGTTACATTTTCTGCTTGAAGGCCTTTAGGACCTTTACCTACAGTAAAGGAAACCTGCTCGCCTTCAATAAGCTTCTTAAAGCCATCGCCTAAAATGCTTCTGAAATGAACAAATAAATCATCGCCATTTTCTTGAGAAATAAAACCAAAACCTTTAGTTTCGTTAAACCACTTTACTGTACCAATTACTTGATTAGACATATTATGCCCCTTATAAAATTAAAATTAAGGTGCACTGAACATAGGTATTATTTTAGGATAGAGCATTAAGGAGATTACAGAGAGAAACTTGCTAGGGATGACGCTGGAAAACTTTCTTTATATTTTATCTTGAAACAACTCTGTGTCAGAGCAAAGACCACTATACAGATTAATTAAAAAAAATATACCTTTATTTTAAATTAATTTTTATATCATCTATTCAAACGCATTTTATCACAAAGGGTTCATCTTGATTCCGACGTTTTGCAGTTGGGAACATTAAGCAATAAATCAATACTGCCAAACGGCCTTTTTTGAGAGAGACTTGCTTGCGGCTGTCAAACTCGCCTTTGTCCAGAAGTGAGTTGTACGGTTTTTGGGGAGTACTGTTTTTGGCAGTGCCAGCATCTGCCTAATCGTGATCCGTTACAATCAAGTGTGTGTTTCTGCCCACCCTCTTCAAATCTCGAATCGCAGTCTTTTTCTTCGCAATCCGCAGGGGCCGATCTGAAGTTACTGTATTGTTGATAATATCAATATCATCACGTTTCGTATGTGTGAACTCGATAACGCCATAAGGGGTCCTGAACTCTCCCTTGCGTCCTGTTGTCATGATCGTAATTCTATTGTCAATCATCACTTGAAAAATGACACTGTATTCTGAAAGCGCCGATTCTAGAGAGATGTAGTTGTACTCTCCTCGTCGCAAGCATTTAGCAATATATTCAATAGTATAACCGCCCTTGTGACGACTGAATGAGAATACATAAACACTGTTGCACACCCGCTCTAGTACTCCTGCTTTGACTAAACGTAGCAAGCTTTGCTGGAATGCAGTAAGTGAATCATCAAAAAATAACCTTCTGAGATCACTCTTCCGATAAACGTGTATACCTTGCTTGTCAAAGTTATGCAGTCGTTCTAATGCAGTCTCGATTTTCACTTCAATGCTCATAAGTAGTCACAAAAAGTAAGTATGACATATATTTTTGTCCACTTGCGATTGAAGATAACAAGTAGTGATCGCTAATACCCTTCGAGATCCCTGATTTGTTTTTCCGAGTTAGGATCCTAACTTGGAATTTGTAGTGATGAATGTGGTGGCTATGAGACTAAGGAAATGGCAATACCAATAGTCAAAAGCTGATTCCCTATTCTCGGTTAGGATCCTAACTCGGAATTTATGGGGATGATTATGGTTGCTTTGAGGTGAAGAAATGGCAGTACTAAGCGCACAGCAAGACTCCGATGTTCATTCTAGGTGAGGATACTAACTTGAAATTTGTAGTGATGGACGTGGCTGTGATCAGGTTAGGAGAAACAGCAGTACTAATCGCAGCCAGACTCCGATGAGCATTCTCGGTTAGGATCCTAACCGAGAATTCATGGTGATGAATATGTGGTTCTTTGAGGAGAGAAATCGCAACACTAATAGCCCAGAATCTGATCTTTTTCATTTTTAGGTAGAAGTTTAACTAATTATTATTTTTCTAATTTAATAATTAAAAAACCAAACGGTTTTTATTTAATAATTAAATGTTAATGTGATTTTTAAAATAGTGATTAAAGGTCCTTTACAAAGATAATATTACTTGATAAATATAATAGTCATTGAATTTATCTATATATATCAAAAGGGTTGTCGATATGTCTCAAGTTTTGGTTTATTCTAAACGTAATCGTGAAATGAGTTATCTATCTACAAAAGAAGAACGTGAAACTAAGTCGAATAGATTTCAAGTCGTTTATAACGACATTTCCGATGAAGAAGCATTGCGTAGAGCAAATTCTATTAATTTAGATGAAAAGAACAGTGTTCCCCAATTTCATTCAAAAAGACAATTTATTAAAGAAAAGAAAGAATGTCGAGTTCCTGGTCTATATGGTTGTAACCGTTATAAGTCAAGAAAAAATGAGACATTCAACGTGTTCTAACATTGTTCTTTTTTTGCACAACGTTAAAGCCTGTTGAATTGCGTTAGGCAAGTGGTGAAAGCCTTGAAAATTCCGTTATTAAAGCGGGTGGCAAGTGAATTTGCCAAGATTGGCAATCAATGTGCCAACGCTGGCATTGAAAGTGCCAGTAGTGGCAGAAGAATTCTTGTAATAAATTAAGCTTAATTTGGCTTAATCTTCACTTTTTTAAAATCTAACGTTATATTAGAATTATAACTTTATAATAGTTATAACCGTTATAATAGTTATAACATGAAAAATTAATAAAATAAAATTTATTTTTTATGTGTTAATTTTATTGCCAAGGAAAATTAATAGTAACCTTGTTTTTATTATAGATGAATTAAATTTAGAGTAATGTTTGTTACTCACGGATGTTTATTTATTTTCTAGGTTTTCTTAAGGCAAAGTTACTTTGTCAAAATTATCGACTTAAGTAGTCAACTTTAGCGAGATGTAAATATATCTGTAGTATCAACAAGCATCCGTTTTCTGATACCAGACGGGAATGAAGTGTTTGCGGTCTCATAAAGTAGGGTTCGGATTTTTATGACACCTAACAGGTTGATGATACCAATTGTGATGCCAAAAGGAGTGAGTAGTGAATAGTATTGGACGGACATTCGCTTATTGTCGTGTATCGACTAGTGAGCAAACTGTGTCAAATCAGATCTTAGCTATCAGAAATGCTGGCTACGATATTCAAGAACACCGAATTGTACATGAAACAGTTTCTGGTAGTGTGCCTGCAACAGAACGACGTGAGTTCAAAATGTTGATTGAGCATAAACTAGAGCCAGGGGACAAACTAGTTGTACTTAAGCTTGATCGACTTGGAAGAGATAACATCGATGTTCAGCATACGATCAGTATGCTGTTAGAAAAAGGTGTTACGCCAATTTCTCTGGATCTGCCGACCGCTGATCTAAGCTCGGCGGAGGGACGATTGATGCTGCAAATGTTCTCAGCATTTGCTGAATTTGAACGAAACCGTATTCGAGAGCGGACGCTAGAAGGTCAGGCTAGGGCTAAGTCTGAAGGTAAGCGGATTGGTAGACCAGAAGCACTAACCACAACTCAAAAAGTCCAAGAATGTAGGGCAAGAGGACTGAGTCAATCCAAAACAGCAAATGCTCTTGGTATCTCCATTCCGACGGTCAAGCGGCATTGGAACAAGCGGCTAACTGAAAGAGTTCAATGAGAACAATGTTCCATGATACTGTTAGGTTGAGTTGAGTTCTGCCAGAAGTAATTACTCGTAAAGAGGTTAACGATATTGCAAGAACCTTGTTCTTGCTTAGAGCAAGGCTACTAAGATATCACGCTGATATTTGATACAAGAACATTGTTCTGACTGGAAAATCGGATAACCTTTTTGCTAGGAAACGGCGCTGACAGAAAGGGATGCTTGTGGGCTTATTCATCAATACTCAAAAACTAACGGTAGCAAAAGAGGATCACTTAACTGAATTCTTCGCTGCTGCGTTAAGGTTTTCAGAACGTTTCAATCGAGCATTTGTTAGGTTGATATTTGGAGACCAAGATAGCAGGTTGATCAGCAAGGTCGAGACACAAGTTATCTATCCAGGATGCCGACCAGACATGCGTCTGATATTAAGTGATGGTTCAATTGTTCTTTGTGAAAATAAACTCGATGCTGCCGAAACGATCGGTAATGTTGAGAGTGGCAACCTCTTTCAATTGGAGCGATATCTGCAACTGCCAGTGGATCATGTGATTTATATTCGCTCTGAGTTACTTCCGCCTTCATACCAAGTTATGAGCCATCCTAAGTATCTATCGCCGATAGAAAAGCCTCATTATTTGTGGCGTGATATTTACCCTTTGTTATGCGAAGACTCCAATCCAATCGCCAAAGAATTACGAGGTGGTTTTAAGAGCATGGGATTTGTTCCTGCTCACCCAGTGATTGGTGATCTGACACGCAATGCTCCTAGAGCACAAAGAGAGAATTTCTCTAAATTTTGGATGCTGACAACAACTGCGGCCATTCAACAAGGTTGGAAAGTAGCAATTGGAGATGTAGTAGAACGATACTTTTACCATGAAACAGCAGAGCTTGCGCGGGAGGTGTTCGTAAGTCCAATAAACCCTACCCGATTTTTGATTCGTTACACACCGCAAAAATCTCAATGTGACGCTCTATTAAGCGCACTCGATACCGTTAAAAGTGAAGCCGAAGCAGTGGTAGTAGTAACGAAAAAAACGGTGTCACGAGCGAGTGGATTGGTCACTGTTATAGATGTTGAAACTCCAATGAACAATGTTCTCCCAGATCAACTAAAAACAGTGGAACAGATAGAGTCTAAGCTCAAAGCGTATGTATTGCCTTATCTGACGCTAGCTTTTAAGTAACACCTGTTTTGATTTTATGTGAATAACTATCTCGACAGTGAGATGATGTTTACTTGGAACAATGTTCTTATCGCAATCTTAAAATAGTAAAGATTGGGTATTTGATTAATCAATAAAAAACTGTGGAAGAACAATGTTCCGAATGATAAGTCAGAGAACCTTTCTTTTAATAAGAGAGGCTTTCAGAGAGTAGTGCTTGTGGAGTTAATAATTAATACTCAACAACTAGCCTTCTAAAAATATAATTAATTAAAAGTCCTGAAGAGTAGTTTTGCAATTAATAATAAAAAGGCCGAGATAAACTCGACCTTTTTATCCAACGCTTAACCGCCAGTTGGCGCGGAAGTGTAACCATCTATTAGTAGATAAAATAGTGATACATTTACTTGTGTTAAACTAATTTTTCTTTAAGCCACCAGTGAGGTGGAAGAAATTACTTTTACTTTTGAAGGTTAAGTAATATTAGTTTAAATATATCTTTAAGCCACTTTCTAGATAGAAGCTCTGCTTCCTGCTACGAGATTTAATATATTAGATTGTTTTTTCTTAATCAAGAGTTTTTTCAACTTGACTAAAAAGTTTTTTATGTATAATGAAAAACATTAAAAACTATATTGAATTAAAGTTTTTTAGTTGAGTGGTTTTAATTGGTATGTATGTTTCATTAACCTACTTGAACACCTAAGTTTGATACTGCGAGAACATTGTTCTCGCTAGGTTCCTAAAAGATGAAAGTTATTTAATTAAATTAGCGAATAAAAAGTCGTGAGTAGAGGGCGAGTGAAAGATTTAAAGCAATGAGCAGTGCCTCCTGACATTTTCAAAGTGCAGTAGACTCCGCTAGATCCCCATCCCTGAACGCTCTACCTCTTCATGCAGCTCTTTCCAGTCAGGACAATACTTAGCGACTAGTTTCCAAAAGTTTTTGCTATGGCTTTTTTCTACGGTATGACATAGCTCATGAAGGATTATGTAATCCATCACCTTATTGGAAAACTCCATGCAACGAGGGTGGAACTCCAGAACATTGTTCTCGGTACAGTTAGCCCAACGTGCATCAAACTTTTTTATGTGGAAAGTTGTGGCTTGCATGCCCGTTTCCTGTTGCCAGTAGCGTAAGCGAGAAGCAATTTTTTCTAAGGCTTTCTGTTTGTAGAAACGCTCCAACGCTGGTTTGAATCGCTCACGGCTGACGAAGTGGCCTTCGGGAGAAAGAACTTTAAAACGGCTTTGGTTAAACTTCACTTCTACCGTCGATAGCTCTGGCGCGGGGATCACTTCACAATAGAAAGAACGACCACGGTAAGGCGCTCGGCTACCTGTGACGATTTCTTCTTTTAACGGTTGATTGACTTCCGCTAAGCGCTCTTTGATCCACCTTGCTCTATACCGAATCAGCTCTCGTTGCTCTTCCTCAGAGGCACTTGGGCCTCTGAGAAGAACAGTCTTCCCTCTTTCTACAGTAATGTAGTGGTGACTGAGTTTTGAGTCGAGCTTAAACTCCCACTCGATTTCAGTTGTACCGTATTGAAAAATTGGCATGTGTTTCTTTCGTCTTTGGTGAAGCAAAGGATCAGTTGTTCAGCATAATACTGAAAATTTCAGCAGAGTGCTGACGTGCTACTGTCATATCCCAGCCGCCAAGACCACGTAAAATCGTTCTGATTGTTTTTTTGATCTCATTATGAATATCAGTCTGCTTTTTCCATATCGGTGACAACATGACTTCAGCGATATCAGGGTGGCTAAAGATGCCTTTAGTCCATGCCAGAGCTTCAGCTTCCTCTACCTGTTTTTCCAGATAGTTGAACACGGCTCGCTCTGTTGCTGTACCCAAGCCCATTTCAGATGGTTTCGCATCTTTATCACGTACACGCTGAGCAAAAAGCTCTAGCTGTTCTAGGAATAGAGCTTGTTCAATACGTCCTTCACGTTCATCTTGGATAAGCTTTTCTAGCTCTTCTTCCAAGTCGCCAAAGAAGGCAGGATCTTTACCTTTCCCCGTTTTAATGGTGTGCTTGAGTTTGTTCTTCATGACCAACGCTGCACTCCCTGCACTTTTCTGTTTGCGGAGTAGATCCATATCCGCAGCATCCAGAATTGAAACTTCACGGCCTAGCAAGCTCTTAACTTCACTCGCTTCTATATGCTCGTCGAGCATGTTTTTAAGCAGCTCAGATTCAGATGCGGTGATGCGAACCGTATCTGCACTCTCAGGCATTTTGTTGCGCAGTTGGAGTTTTATCTCATTCAGCACTTTGAAGTAAGGCTGATATTTAGATGCGCGTTCGTCGGGTAACACGATATCTAAGCGGCTATTGAATCCAGCGAGAGCAACGAGGAAGTCTTCAACAATATCTAGGCGAGTATCTGGGTCTAGGTAGAGATCGGCATCCTCTTTGTAAGGTTCAGGCTGTTTCACTGGGTTGTGCTTTTTCGGAAGAATGTCTAACACTTTTGTCAAAGCAGATTGAAGACGTGGTAACTCCGCTTCGACGTCCGTCCACACTTGGTCGGGTTGTACGTCACCACCATAAACTTTCAGTGCTTCATCTAGGTACTCAACCACACCGAAATAATCGACAATGTAACCTGCTTTCTTGCCTTTTCGAGTTCGGTTTACACGAGCAATAGCCTGAAGCAAAGTATGCTCTTTTAGCGGTTTATCCAAATATAAAGTGCTGACAATAGGCGCATCCCAGCCAGTTAACAGCATGTCAGAAACGATGATTAACCCAATGTTGTTAAACTTGATTTCTTCTTTGGTATTAGCGGATTCATCACCATAAGGTAGCTTAAATTCATCATTCACCAAGCTTGGGATCTTTTCAGACGGTACGGCTATCGGTGTTTGACCTTGTTTGAGTTCCCGTTTGATACGCTCTTCGATAGTTTCAAGTTTTGAGGTTGAGCCTGATGCATAGTGAGCTTGTTGTTCACTAATACCTGTACGCTTATCTGTCATACTACCGAGAGAGATAACCACTCGGCTTTCAAAGGTCGGCAGACCTTTGTTTTGACGCTCCTGCATGATCTGGTTCAGCACGTCTTTATAGCGAACGGCCATATCACGCCCGTCACATACCAGCATGGCTTTAAAGCCACGAGGCTTCACGCTTGATAGAAAGTGTTCGACGAGATGGCGAGCATTCTCCTCAATACGACCGATAGCACCACGACGTTTTTTGAGTAATTCTTGCTTTAGCTTTTTCTTACGGGCTAAAGGCTCATTACCAAATTCATCCTCAAAAGCTTGTTTTAGCTTTCCGTCGCTACCCCATTGCGCCATACCTTCAAGATATTTAATAGGCAGTGTCGCGCCATCTGCAACCGCCTCGTCGAGGCGGTAAGTATCGATGTACTCCTTACCGCCGAATGTACCCAAGGTTTCTTTATCGTCTTTAAAAAGCGGGGTGCCAGTAAAAGCTATGAACTTCGCATTAGGTAAAGATGCACGCATGAATGCAGCAAGGAATCCATATTGACTGCGGTGAGCTTCATCAACCATCACGAAGAAGTTTGGCTTGGTACTCAGAACACGAAAATCAACTTTCTCTTCGCTCACGAGTTCCCATTTGGCTTTTTTAGGGTTGCCATTAGCATCGGTTTGACCGTGAAGAACATTGTTCTCTTTTAATATCCAACACTGTTCTTGGCCCGAACCATCCTTTCTCAAAACGCGTCTGACACGACTTTTAGAGTCTGCAATGGAATCCTCATCTTCAGACTCTTTTGCGGCCTGTATCTGCTTACCATCGCTTTCTTGAAACTTTTGAACGGTCGAAGTGAAAATGGTGCCGTAGTCATTGCTGAGCATGGCTTCTAGCCCAGCGACGGAATCTGCTTTAATCGATTCAAGACCGACATTGGTAAAGGTATTATGGATCTGACGGTCAAGGTCAGTGCGGTCGGTAAGAATCAAAATACTTGGGTTATTGAAACCAGAAATTTCGGCTCGCATTAAACGGGCAAGTAGTGCCATTGTCAGTGATTTACCACTTCCTTGCGTATGCCAAACCACGCCGCCAAGTTCTTGGCCTAATAGCTGTGGGTCTTTACCCTGTAGACGAAGTAGCGTCTTCTCTACTGCACGCCACTGTTGGTAACGTGGCAGCTTCTTGATCATGACGCCTTTTTCTATCTCATACATAGGGTAAAAACAGACTAAACGCACAAAGCGGGAAGGCTCGAATAATGCCCACAGTAGCTTGTCTTGTTCTGTAGGTTTCTTTCCTAATCGATTTTCTAACTCGGTAAGAACAATGTTCTCATCAGGCTTTTTCGGATCAACTTTGTAAGTTAGATAGAACTGTTCTGGCGCATAGATAGCGCCATACTTGGCTTGGCTGCGATTAATGGCAGCACAGACCATATTAAAGGCAAAGTGTTGAGTAAAAGCGCCTTGGTAGCCATCAATTTGTGCAATGCCTTTGCTGAGTTTAATTGAGCTGTTTTTACACTCAATCAAGCCAAGGGGTAAGCCATTAATGAATAACAGTAAATCGGGTTTAAAAAGCTCATCGTTAGCATTTTTGCCGACGTACTGATCAACCACATGGAATAAGTTACCCTCGGCACCCGTTTGGTTAATGAAGCGGATGCTGCGAGGTTGACCATTTTTGTCTTTTTGTTGCAGGTTCGATTGAAACAGAACATGCTTCCAGAACGCATGGTTAGCCAGCATTAAGTCGCTGTTATGCTCAAACCATATGTCTCTAAGCTGTTTAATTGCTTTGCTTGCACCGTTTGGAACCTCTGCCAGCCAAGGGTTAAGGGCGTGTAGTCTGTCAGTTAACACCGACTCTAGAATAACAGGCTCAGTCTTGTGTGTTTGCTCTACATCTCGACCTTTAATGTGTTGATAACCAAGAGTTTTTAACCATTCAATCGCTGGGCGTTCTACCCCGACGAGTTCTGGATTCGATGATTCAGCCTGACCAGACATACCTTATTCCTTTATTTATTGTTATTCATTTTTTATTGTTCATTTAAATTACGTTTTTTGCTCTTTAGATGCCTTCGCTTGAAGGCATCATAGAGCGATCGCTAAGCGGCTTCAGTTTCCTCAACAGGAACTCGCCATTCGCCCGTAAGTAGCTTCTGCATCAAGCCTTTTTTAAGTTGCT
Organism: Vibrio sp. Vb1337; assembly: GCF_033338715.1. Taxonomy (NCBI): domain Bacteria; kingdom Pseudomonadati; phylum Pseudomonadota; class Gammaproteobacteria; order Vibrionales; family Vibrionaceae; genus Vibrio; species Vibrio sp. Vb1337. Next base: position 102,824 of record NZ_JAWOTD010000014.1, read on the forward strand.
GGGTTTCGGATTTTTGTTTTTTCAAAAGTTGAAGCTTTTTGTCTACCGTAGAGAGGATGCGCTCTATTTCGTTTTGCTCATCAATCGGGGCAAAGGGTAAGACAAAAGCACCTATTTTTTTAAGAGTTAACCTGGTGATTGCTTGTCCAGCCATCGCGGACTTCATCATTGATTGCCCTTTAGGAGATAGTAACAGTTGCAGTAAGTACCCATGATCAACGTCTTCCTCGCTTCCTCTGAGGTAAGCCACACTCGACAATAAACTGAAAGGTTCTTCAAGCGTGTTTATAGCGGCATTTCCTGTGTTAGCTCCATCTTTAGTAAGCAGAATATCCCCGTACTTGACTGGTGAACCTTTGTAAATTCGGTCATGTTCTTCTTGGCTAATATAAGAGATGTTAGTTAGGTCTAACTCTCCGAATCGAATATTTTTGGATGTTAGATACTTACATGGCCCTTCTTTGCTTTTGGGAGAGAAATGAGTTCCATCTTTAATAACGTCAAGTCGTTGTTCTAGAGTTTCTAATGCCCAAGAACTAGGAACCTTACCAAATGGAGAATCTTGAAAATCAGTATGCGGTTGCCAGTTACCATTCTCGTCCTGAACACCGACACCCTCTGAAAATAACTTTTGCATTAAGCCTGTTTTAAGCTTTTCGGTTTCTGTAATTTTCTGGTCGATAAGGTCGATTTTCTTATCAACTGTTGAAAGTATTTCCGCGATTTTTTGTTGTTCAGTTATACTCGGGTATAGGATTTGATAACCATCAATAAGCTGTTTACTTAAGTTTGGTTGCGCAGCACCTTGGCATTGCTTTATTAGTTCTTCTGAAGCAAATGTAAGTAACCAAAATAAGTAGTCATTTGATATTACATTGCTATTTTTTGAGCGTACGGAGAGGACTGCTTGGTTAGTAGTCGCTTCTATGTGTAAACGGCCAACTTTCCCCGCTGTAGCACCATACATTGCAACTAAGATAGCTCCTGGTTCGACTAATTTAGCGCTTGAGTTTCTTAGTCCTTCATCGGTGATTTTTTCCTCAGACGAGAAGATGTTAACTGAATTAATTTCTCCAGACTTAACCCATGGGATAGTCCCGTTATAATAACCAGCAACGGTTCTTTTTGGAGTACCTCCTGCGTATGAGGTAGCAATGTCACTAATTTTTGATTTTGACAATGGATTCATAGATTAGATAACCCCCAAGCTACTTAAGTGTTTGTGTAGGTTATCTTCAACAGTGCTTAGCTCATTTTCGATGTCGCGTAATTTACTCAAACATTGTTCGATGTTAACGCTTAGCTCCTCTTCTGATGTATCGATATAGCGACTGATATTGAGATTAAAGTCATTTTGCTTGATTTCAGCGATATCAACGACACGCAGGTACTTATCAATAGTGACAGCGTCAACTAGTTCCGAAAGTTTATCTTCCGTTTGCTCTCCTGCATCAACTAAAGTTTGTTTTGCTTTGTTGTACTCGGTCGTGATGCGCTTGATATCGCCTTCGCGAAGGAAGTTCATCGCTTTACCTTCGCCATACTCGGCGGAAGCATCAACGAAAATAACCTTGTTCTTCAGTGCAGCAGGTTTGTCTTTATTGATGATCAATACCGCAGCCGCAATGCCTGTGTTGAAGAAAAGTGCTGGCGGCAAACCAACGATACCTTCGATCAAGTCACCCTTAAATTCATCGTTGCCGATAAGCATACCTTTACGAATTTTACCCTCATCACCTTCACGGAAAAGTACACCGTGAGGGACAACGACACCGATGCGACCATCATCTTTTGTGGAGGCAATCATATGCTGAACAAACGCTAGATCCGCTTTAGTTCTCGGTGCAACACCAAGACCAAAACGACCATAAGGATCTTTAAGGTCAGTGCTGTATTTCACGTTTCTCTCTTTACCACTTTTTCCATCAATGATTTTACCGTCATTGAGTTCTAGTGGTTCCCACCACTTTGATTGAGAGAAAGGTGGGTTGGCAATCACACGGTCGAACGTTTGAAGGCCTTCGCCATCTTTATGTAATGGGTTTACGAGAGTATCGCCGCGCTTGATGTCACCATCTAAGTTGTGCAAGAACATGTTGAGTTTGGCAATTGCCCATGTTCCTAGGTTCTTCTCCTGACCGTAAAGTTTACAGTTAGGTTTACCCATGATGGTGCCATTCTCGTAGTTCTCTTTGATGTGACGAGCGGACTCAACCAACATGCCGCCACACCCACAGGTCAAATCGTAAATCTCGTGACCTGGCTGTGGGTCAATCAGCTTAACAATAAGTTCTACCACTTCGTGAGGGGTGTAGAACTCGCCACCTTTCTTGCCAGCATCATCAGCAAATTTACCAATCAAATACTCGTATGCATCACCAAGTAGGTCGGCTTTGTAGAGGTTTTTATTGCCCAGCTTGTGTTGGTTAAAGTGGCGGAGTAAGCGAGTCAGTAGCTCATTGCTGAGCTTCTCTTTATCACCGAACTGAATAGCCGTAAGCACTTTTTCTAGTGATGGGTTTTGGTGTTCTATTTCAGCAAAGGCTTCATCGATGTACTCACCAATATTTTCCGTTCTTTCGATCAGCTTGTTCCAACGTGCATACACAGGAACGAATTGCTCTGGGTTATCTTCCTGAATGAGTGCCATTGCGTCTTCAGCGTTGCAACCTTCTTCTTCCATCACGGCTTCTACACGCTCGTCAAATACGTCTGAAAGACGTTTTAAGAACAGGAGACCAAAGATATAGTTTTTGAAGTCTGAGCTATCTACGGTGCCACGCATGATGTTTGCGCTGCCCCAAAGCCATGTCTTTAGCTCTTCAAGGCTGATTTTTTCTACTGCGGTATTGGTTGTCATAAGAATCTCTTAAACGTTCACGGCTCGCTCGGAACCTTGGTTTGAGCGAAGAACAAAATTGTGGGCATTATAACGCAACAAGCGTTGATTGAGAGGCTTTAGATTCAGGAATTGAGCGCTGTAGTAAGATTATGATTTGATAGGGGATATTCCCTGCTACCTTCTGAGTGTCGTCGTAGCAGGGCTGTGTTGGCTGTTAAGCTGCGGACTTGGTAGTTTCGGATGGGGCTGAATTAAAGCAAGCATAATTACGAGCGTTTTTATGCAGCTCTACTTTTGCTTTCTTGCTACTGCTGCGGAATGTCCCAACTTCGAAGCCTAATGAGTTTAAGAGTCTTTTCAGGTATGACGTCGCCTTGTTTGGTTTCGCCTCCTGATGAAGAGGTTTGGTAATGTGTAAGCTATCTTTAAAAGCCCAGTTCAATAGCTTTCGGTTAACATAACAGGTTTTTACAATATGGCGAACCTCATCTTTATGAATCCAAAAGGCGTCACCATTGACAGAAAATCCATACTTTTTCAAAATTCGGTCATAGATGAGATGAGCGATACGATGGTGCTTAGTTTCGATTTCCACTTTGTCACTAGAGCGATTCACGAACGGGAATGAATCAAACACACTTCGATTGGCTAAGAACTTGAAGTGGAAGTGAACGTCATCTTCTGTAACCTTCTTCACTCCGTAATCCCGTTTGATCTGAAACTTAGTTAAAGAAGCGTTATCAGAAGACGTCCTTCTGTCTTTAGCCCGTAACCAGGAAGCTTGTTCTTGAGTTAAATCAGGTGAGGATACAATCGCTTGCACTTCTAACTCTTTGTACGCTTTGGCTGCCAGAGTAACACTCTTTTGAGCAAACAGTTGTGCTGTAAAAGAGGATGGGGCCGATGTAGTCATGAAACCGAGTTCTTCCAACGTTAAATGTAAATGCAAGGCTAAAGGAGCGAAGAAGCGCTTTTTAACGTTGTTGAATGCAATGTTTAACTTGTCGGTTGGTTGAACATGGACTGATGGTTTGTACGTCGTCTCTTTGGCATGTGGCGTAATGAAATCTTTGTATGCATCAACGGCAAACCAAATTTGTTTTGCTGTACGAAATCGACGTGCGAAATTAATCAGCTCTAACGGTGTCAGTGTCTTATCGCAGAAAACCACAACCTTGTTAGTAAAGTGCGTAGTAATTGAAAAGCCTGAACTTAAGCAAGGAGATGCCATGATTGCTTTATACTTCTTAATCTCTTCGTTTGGATTCTCCAAAAAGGCTTTTTGAGCAGGCATGTCTTTATTGTGAGCGTGGATAATTAATACACCGTCTTTTAGTGCTTCATCTTCACTATCTAGCTTATTAGAATCTTTATAGCCTAGTGATTGGGTAACCTGACGAAGTGTGACGAGAGAATCAAACAGGAACACTTTATCTTTCTTAGTAAGCCGCTCTTTAAGATAAACGTTAGAGAGGTACTGGTTTTTATCTGTGATCACCGCTTTGATTGAAGAATACGGGTTCTCAATGCAATCCAATAGTGTCACTTCGCTTCTTAACTCTTTGATGTAACTCAAGCTGATGTCTGAAAGATCAGCATCACCCACAATCAATTGTGGGACATTACGAATGACTTCTGACAAGCTTTCAAAAACGTTTTGCTTAGGTAACTGTTTACTTGGTTCAGAACATACGACAGTCGTCAGTACTTTTTCGAACTCATCAATGATAAGGATATCCGCCTGATTAAGCACAGAGCGAATATGAGATTTCCAAATGCTGTTTACAACAACCCCCATTGCATCCGCCTGTTCTAGCTCGCATAAATCCTGGTTGTAGCTGACTGCGAGATTGTCATTACAGTATTGTTCGACCAGTGCGGTCAAGTAAGACAAATAAACGATCTTCTTGTTTTTGCTTCGAGCCGCTTTCGCTAATGGACCAAATAGATGCTTGGTCTTCCCTGTGCCTGTTGCCGCTCTTACTGCAAGAGTTTTGCTGTCGTTGATAAGCTGTGAGCACAGCGGAGAGCGCAATGAATCAACGGTGATGGTCTTAGTTTGAAGAGTCGGAGACATGAACTTTCGCACTCTATTGCGATTCTGTTCGAGTTGCTCGTCAAGTGCTGATCTCAACAAGTCGATACTCTGAACGCCCTGTAAATCAGACAGAAAGGTGTTAACACATGCCTCGGTTGTGCTGTTTGTCAGAGGAACAGTACGAATCAATTGCTTGGAAAGCCACTGCGATGTCTCTTTGCACGGTGATAGAGAGTTGCAAAGGGTTAGATAAGTCACAGTGCTTCTAAAGTTCTCTAAGCTGTAGTAAATCCCTGTCGCGCTATCTAACATTGGAACACGACTTCCACAGTAGTTGCTTTTCATTAATCTAGCCGTTTGAGTCGGGAACAGCTTTGAATCGGCGACTAATGTAATCGTATAGCCAGCATCTAGATAATATCTGACGACATCCATCGCATTGCTTCTGTCGTTGCGTAGAGCAACGACTCGATGATCATTCGAGCGATGCTGAAGGAACGGGTCGAGCATAATGAAAACCGACTTAGCTTTTGAGGTTTGAAGTAGAGTGTGTTCTGTAGCTTGAGATTGCGCGATGACGTTCATTTATTCTAATTCCTGCTTGAACGTAAAAGTGCAAAATTTCTAGATAATATATATAACTAAAAAATTCTGCACTTTTACCAGCATGCTAAGGCATGCAGTAACCAATTGATTTATTTGTGCTTAGTGAGAGTTTTTAGTTATGCGGCTAGTGCATAGAGACTGTTGTCGAAAAGAGACTGTCTTTGCTCAACAAGATGAGAAACGGTTTGCTGTAGATCTTTGCCCAATGCCATGGCTGCGATAATTGCATCGACTTCATGAGATAAGAAACCAACAGAGTTTGCACCAAGTGGAATTGAAGGTGGGAATGTCCCATCGTTAATTTTGCGGTGGAGAGTCGCTCTTGAGAACGGTACGCGTTGTAGAACGTCAGATTTACGTACGATTTTGATTTGTTGTTCAGTCATAACTAACACCTTTGTTATTTTTTAATTTTTCGTTTGTGTTAAAGACCGCTGGCCAGCGACGGAATTGAAGTTATGACAAGTGATTGGTCAAAAACAGAGGGGGGTTCTTGACCAATCGTTATGTAACAATGTTGATTTTATTATCTGTTTGATTTTATTGGTTTTGTTGCTTCAAAGAAGTTAAAAAACACTGCTTCTGCCTCCAGATTATCGGAAAATGAAAGACTTGGAAGTTTGTCAATTACTTTGGATGAATAATACTTTTCGAGTTCAGTTCTGTAGTATTTAAACTCGTAGTAATCTTGCTTTGGGCGAGCTTCATTAACTTTCATTAACCACTTAGGTGTGTTTTTCTTCTTAATATCCAAGTGTTTACGGTAATCGATAAGGTCTTGTAGTGCGCTTGGTGTATCTATATTTGGGGCATCTAAATCACGATCATGGCTGTGAGTAATCACCTCATCAATGGCTGATACCATGTCAAGAAAAAATTCTTTATAAGTAGGCAAATAACTAACTTCAAGATCAAATACGCGTGTGTAGTAATGGAGTACTTCTCTTCGTGTCTTGTTTCTTGCGCAATATTCTGTCAGCTTTGTTTGTTTTTCAGTCAGTTGAATAAAAGAGTAGTACTTTTTCTTGATTTGGCTCTTTGAGATCTTTGTCACGTTTTCGATTTTTTCATAAATTTTCTCCAACGATTTTTCAGGAAAAATTTCTTTTCCTAGCAAGATCATTTGATAAATATCCTCATCATCGAATCGTTTAGGTTTTTTGCTCCTTGTTAATCCTATCTGATCTGAGTAATCCCTCAGTATTCGGCTGATCTCGTCAGCGTCATCTTTGCATAAAATATCTAGTGCAGTGATAAAGGTATCCTCAACCAAACACTCTAATTCTGAGAAGGCTTTTACATCAGGGGCCGAGTCTTTTAGGGAGAAGCCTAAGTACAAAAGGAATAGGGCCGTGTTTTCTGGCGTCTTTGTCCTGTCTTTCAGAATACGTTCTCTATGTTTATGCAAGAATTTGTAAAGAGCAGAACTTTGATAGGTAAGGTTTTGGTTTGGTTCCATAGCTTAACCTCGTGGTTTTGCAATGGTATTGGCGTTTTTAGAAGCATCAAATATGAAGTCGCTCCACCATTCCATTATCTTGCGGCGTTCTTCCAGATATTCAGCATTGTTGTAGATATCACGGATTGTGTTCTTGTCTACGTGTGCCAGACACAGCTCAATAGCATCTTTGTTAAAGCCCTGTTCGTTGAGCGCTGTACTGCCGATTGAGCGTATACCATGGCTCACCAGCTTTCCCGCCATACCTGCACGTTTCATTGCGGCGTTGATACTTTGACTGTTCATGTGTTTGTCTGCTGCGCTAGCGCTTGGAAAAACATATCGTTGACCGAATGATATAGGCTTCATGAAGTTCAATAGCTGTAATGCAGCGTCTGAAAGAGGGATCTTGTGGTCGCGTTTCATTTTCATTTTATCTCGACTAATGATCCAAAGCTTGTTTTCGAAATCTATCTCATTCCATTCGGCTCTAGCGCACTCATTTGGGCGAGTTAGCGTGTGAAGCTGAAACTCAAAGGCGCACCTAGTGGTAAGCTTGATATTTGCCAATGACATTTTTTGCATAAGAATATGTAGCTCATCAGGCTTTATCGTAAGCATGTGTTCACCTTTTGGCTTTTTGAAAGCTTTCCAGATGTTTTCGAACCGATTGAATTCAACTTTGCCGCTGTGTTGTGCATACGTCATAACTTCATTTAAGCGCTGACAGACGCGTCTTACTGTTTCTAAAGCTCCTTTCGCTTCAATAGGTCGTAATGTTTGAATCACTGTTTGAGTAAGTAATTCGTTAACAGGCATATTTCCTAAATTCGGAAACACATGCAGTTCAAGAGATCGCCAAATATCATCTGCATAATCATCTGAAACATCGTGTTTCTTCACTTCAAACCACTCTTCAGCGACAGCTCGTAACGTGTGAGATTGTGCTATCTGAGCAGTAAAACGTTGGTTATCTCTGTGAGTTTTAGGATCGATACCTTCCGCGACTAATTGTCGCATCTCTCTTGTTTTTTCTCTCGCGGAAGCGAGAGTGATATCAGGAAATGCGCCGAGGCTGATGTTCTTGCGTTTTTTAGTTACTGGATGGATGTAGTTGAAAATCCAAAGTTTTGCGCCATTGGGCTTTACACGTAAGTACAGACCATTGCCATCGGCAAGCGAATATTCTTTCTCTAAGGGCTTAGCTTTGGTTACTTGAGTTGATGATAAAGGCTTGATTTGCTTAGCCATTTTAATAGTTCCTTTCTGATGTAACACCAATTTGTGTTGTTATTGGTTAGTGTTACGAAGAATGTTACTAAATGACTGAGATTAAGTGAATCTCGATGAGACGCCCTGAACCACTTAAAGCTAGATAGGACAAGGGCTTAGAAAAGAAAACGGGACGTCCTGAGACGTCCCGTTACTAGTGATTGGTGGAGCTGGCGGGAGTTGAACCCGCGTCCGAAAACCGTTCATCATTGGTACTACATGCTTAGTCGATCTTTAATTTCGCCATCCACCTGCGAACCGACACGCTAATGAATGACTAGCCTGAATTAAAATTCGCCGTTCATCTCTCAGGCGGGAGAATCCGGGCTAGCGCGTTTGGGTTTGATCCCTCGTTATTCCCCGTCTTACGTGCGGAAGCTAGGGCGAGAGAGCTCTTAGCAGGTTATTAAGCTGCTAGTGCGTAGTTTTCGTCGTTTGCGACTATTTTTTTGCGGTTTGTTAACGAGGCCTACCGCACCTCGGCATGCACCTCAGACTTCTGAATTCCCGTCGAATCCTAAATCAGCCCCAGGTAATATTCGCATAGTAACAGAAAAGCATTGGCTGTCCAGTACTATGCGTTTAAGTGGTCAAGATTAACGCAGCGCGCTCTTCATTACGCGCGCTTTTTCTCTTGCCCAGTCTTTTTCTTTTAGATCCGTACGTTTATCGTGCAGCTTTTTACCTTTTGCTACGCCAATTTTTAGTTTCACCCAAGAGCGAGACCAGTACAGTGAGAGGGCCGTTAATGTCATACCTTCACGGTTTACACGTCCGAATAGGTTATCTAGCTCACGACGACTCATTAGTAGTTTACGCACACGTGTAGGGTTCGCCACAACGTGTGTCGATGCCTGATTTAAAGGAGTGATTGTCATGCCACTCACAAAGGCTTCACCGTCACGCATAAATACGTAACTTTCAGAAATATTGGCTTTACCTTGGCGAAGGGCTTTCACTTCCCAACCTTGGAGCTCCAAGCCAGCTTCGATTTCATCATCGATGAAATACTCGTGGCGAGCTTTTTTATTCAGCGCGATAGTATTGCTACCCGCTTTTTGTTTCGTTTTTTTCTTTGCCATAATAGCGTCATTATACGGGTTGGATATCGGATAGGAAATCCTTTTATTTGCGCAATCGTGGAATAAAAGTAAAATTGGCGAGTAGCTTTAAATCTGTACATGTATCGATAGGAGTATGTATGAAGCAAGTCAGCCGTTCTGCGCTTGTGTCTTTTAGCGCCGAACAGATGTTCAATCTGGTTAATGATGTTGCTAAATACCCTGAATTTCTGCCTGGTTGCTCGGGCTCTAGAATCATTGAGTCTTCGGGGAATGGTATGGTGGCTTCTGTCGATGTGGCGAAGGCTGGAATCAGCAAAACGTTTACGACTTCAAATGAGTTGATCCCCGGTCAGGCAATTATGATGAACTTGGTGGATGGCCCGTTTAAGACGTTGCGTGGTGGTTGGATTTTTACCGCGCTAGATGAGCAAGCTTGCAAGGTTGAACTAAAGCTTGAGTTTGAATTCTCAAGTAAAATGATTGAGATGGCCTTCGGTAAGATTTTTAACGAGCTTACTAGTAATATGGTAAATGCATTTACTAAACGCGCAAAACAGGTCTACGAGTGTTATGAGTATTGAGTCAGATATGATTCACGTTGAGGTTGTCTATGCTCTTCCTCATGAACAGCGTGTATTTAACTTAGTGGTAAATAATCACGCAACGGTAGAAGAGATCATTCGACAATCCGGTGTATTGGAGTTGTACCCTGAAATTGATTTGTCCAAGAACAAAGTGGGTGTGTTTAGTCGTAACGTGAAGTTGGATGTGACCGTTCGAGATCGAGACCGAATAGAGATTTATCGTCCGTTACTCGCCGATCCGAAAGAGATTCGCCGTAAACGGGCGGAGCAGGCTAAAGCCGAGGGAAGTGCAGACCCAGTCACCGGTGGCAAGCCTAGTTCTGTACGTAAAAATAAGCAGGATTAATATAAACCCAATAGCTCATGTGAGTTACTCAAAGTTTGACTAACGTGATTTCTATATAATAAAAAACCTCCCAAACGGGAGGTTTTTTGCAAAAGTCAGTTTACTGAATTTGCTCGTAAAATGCGTCACTTTTTGGAAAGTCACCACTGATGTCTGCGAGTGTGCCTTGGTCATTAAAGTTTACAATCAGATCTTTCTGTACTGGTTCGCCATGGCCAGGAGTATGATGATAGATGTAATACCAAGTGTTTGGATAGCCGTTTTCAATAAGCATTGGCGACCCTAATACGAAGCGAACCTGTGCTTTAGTCATCCCAAACTTTAATTTATCAACCGCACTTTGTTCTACATAGTTGCCTTGGTTGATATCAATACGATAAACCAGTTTTTCCAATACCGAACATCCTGTCAGCAATGTCATTGCTAATGGTACGGCAACTAACCACTTCTTTAATTGCATAATAATTTCTTAGTAACCTTTAAAATACTGCGCTGATAATAAACAAGCTCGACGCAGATGTAAAAAGCTATGCGTCGTATGGTAGACAATCTGACAACGAATTTTGAGTTGAGTTGCATTTATTCACCGATATTAGGCGGTAAATGTCACCACATGACGTATTAGTTAGGTGACGAAGAGCACATTTCAATCGGAGGTAGGGTGATGGACGCTTTCAGCGGTGAGCCAAGCCTAGTGACTCGTTAGTCGGTTTTGGCGAATTCGCGTAATGCATCACCTGAAAAACGATAATACTCTTTTTCATGAATTAGTGTTGCACCAATTGAGCGGTAAAACTGACCTGCGGTAGGGTTACTACTTTCAGCTGTCCAGTCCAACCTTTGGCATCCACACTTGATCGCCAAAGATGCCAGATACTTCATTAACTTGAGACCAACCCCTTTTCCTCGAACCTTCGAAGATACGAACAGATCTTTTAAGTACATCTGCCCTGAGAGTTTTGGGGCAGGGAACATGACGGTATAAGATGCAAAGCCTACGACGTCATCATTATCGTAAACCGCAATGATATTAACACCAGAATGTTCAGAGAAGACTTGGCTCTTTAGATAATGGACCAGATCGTGTTTTGATGAAGCTTTTTCTTTGAAGTAGTAATGTTCTAACTCAATAAAAATAGGGATGAGATCTAAGCAGTTGGTTTTGTGTATTGCTCTGATATCCATATCTCATCCCTTGTCGATCTATTAAGCGGCGATAAGCAGTTCTTTTGCGTTTGCCAACGTTGAGTCGGTTATTTGACTACCACCAAGTAAGCGAGCTAATTCTGCCACACGTTGTTGTTCATCTAATGCGTGCATTTGGGTTTCGGTTTGGCCTGCTTTGGTTTGCTTAGCAACAAACATTTGTTGATGGCCGCATCCGGCAACTTGAGGGAGGTGAGTGACACACAATACTTGAGTAGATTCGCCAAGCTTGCGTAGCATTTTGCCCACTACGGCAGCTGTTGGGCCACTAATACCTACATCCACTTCATCGAAGATTAAACTTGGTGTATCTACTTTCTGAGCGGTGATCACTTGGATCGCTAGAGAGATACGTGATAGCTCACCGCCTGACGCAACTTTTGCTATAGGTTGCAATGGTTGTCCCGGGTTGGTCGATACTAAGAAGCACACGCTGTCCATGCCAAGCGGCGATGGGTGCGTGTTGTCATTGCTAACTTCGATACTGAATACTGCTTTCTCCATGCTCAATTCGTGCATGCTTTGTGTGATCAGTTTGTTCAGTTCTTTTGCGTAACGGCTGCGTGATTTGTGCAGTTTTTCTGCTTGTGTTAGAAAGCTTTGGTACTTGTGTTCTACTTCTTGAGCAAGCTCATCTAAACGTTCATCGGAGCAATCTAACGCTTCTACTTGGGCCAGAAGATCTTGATGATGTTGGTATAGTTCTTCTGGCATTACGTGGTGTTTACGAGCTACAGACATCACTTTAGAAAAACGTTCTTCTACATAAGCCATACGAGCAGGATCAACATCGATGCCATCTAAGTAGCTGCGTAATTCATTCTTCGTTTCTTCAAGTTGAATCATCGCTTCTGACAGCATGTTAGGTAGCTCAGATAGCTTTTCATCTAATTCGGCTAATTGAATTAGGGAGTGATTGGCCGATTGCAAAATACCAAGCGCATTGACTTCTTCACCTTCGTAAATAAGTTCGATGGCTTGCTGACAGGTAGTGGCGAGTTCACCACTGTTGGATAGTCGTTTGTGCTCTTGCTCGAGCTCTGCAAATTCTTCTTCACCTAGCGATAACTCATTCAGTTCTTTGATTTGGTATTCAAGCAACTGTTTTTGCGCCTGGTTTTGCTGGCTATTTTCTTTTAGCTGCTTGAGGTTATTATCCGCCTGACGCCAATGCTGGTAAGCACTTCGTGTGCTTTTTAGTAGGTTTAAATGCCCAGCATATTGGTCGAGCATGGCCATTTGGTGCTCACTTTTCATCAATTGATGATGAGCGTGCTGCCCATGGATATTGATAAGTAGCTGCCCTAGAGATTTGAGTTGTGATAGTGGAACAGGGCTGCCATTAATGAAGGCTCTTGAGCGGCCTTCTTTTGTGATAATACGACGCAAAATACACTCACTGCCATCTAGCAGATCGTTATCTTCTAACCAACGTGTTGCATGTAAGTTGTTGTCCAATAAAAAAGCGGCGCTAACTTCGGTTTTCTCTTCACCTTGTCGCACCATGCCGGCATCGGCTCGTCCGCCTAAGCAGAGCCCTAAAGCATCGATAGCAATGGATTTACCCGCGCCTGTTTCACCTGTAATGGTGGTCATGCCCTTAGAAAGCTCGAGTTGTAAAGACTTAACAATCGCAAAATTATTAACACTTAGATGAGCCAGCATTTTATTTACCTGTATAACTGAACAATACTGTATAAGAGAACAGTATATACTGTTTCTTTATACAGTAAAGTCAGGTAAGGAAAATTTTCTTTGTAGGCTGTTTTTTGTGATGAAGTGGGAAAAATGAGCCGATGTGATTACAACGACTCATTAAAATTGAACAGGTTACGGACGAGTTGGGTTAATCGTTAGTGGTTCTAGTGTGACGACTGCATTCACACCTGCACCAGGGTGATCCACGTATGAAGTGTCTTGCATTAGAGTGTAGTAAACGTCGACGAAGTCATCATCATTCGTGAGTACACCATCGGGGATAGTGTCGATGATCTTGTTCGTGATTTGCGGAATAATCGCGTAAGCCTGAACTTCTGGATCTGGAATCGCTTTCAATACTTCTTCGGCAACTTGAACAAGGAGTTTTGCCAATTGTTTATAGTCTGTGCCGTCATCTTGCTCCATGAGCACAATGTCTGCCGCACCCCAGCGGTAACGAGACCAGTGAATAATGATCTGATTTGGATAGTAATCTTGGTTATCGTAGTCTAAGTATGGAAGCTCCACCAAATCGAGAGTAGGTTCATCACGACTTGGATTGACGCCCGTTACGATAGCGTAGATTTCTGCCTTGCCAGAGATCCAAGGTTCTTTGTCATCGGCTAGACGGATCTTTTTCAACTGCGTGGTTTGAATTGGAGCCGCTTCGCCCACTGCGCTACTTGACAATAGCGGTGTATTTTGGCGTTGTTCATCAGCAATATATGGTTGAACTAAAGCTGGTTGACCGAGTTTTTTCATCTCAGCTTGCATAGCTTGCAAGCCTGCTTTTAACTCTGCAGAGCTATTGTTATCAACGACAAGTACAGGTACCTCAGGGAGCTGGTAAACATCGAGTTGATGGATGTTGCCATAAACATCAAATGCTTCGATGTATTGCCAATTCTCATCATCACCACTTGGTTCAAATGCAAATAATGGCTCGACCTCGCCACTTTGCCATGCTGTTATCATGGCTTCATTTGCCAAGCGAACTTCTAACAACTGATCTGAGTATTCAGAAATACCTTTCCAGCTACGAATTTGAGTGTCAGCTTGTACAAGCTGGCGGCTGAACTCTGAGTTAGGGTTTTGCTTAACAAATGCTGATACAGACACGTTAGTCTGTTGCGGAGTAATATCTCTTCTCAACATGGGTTCAATGGCAGCATAGTTCTCACTCAATTGTTGAGCTAGGGCACGCTTCGTCTTAGTGATATCTTCCGCTTTTGCGTTGGATACACTGTTGACTTGCGTTTCCTCTGATTGGCAGCCAATAAGTGCTAATGTACTGAGAACAGACAGAATGATGGTTTTCTTCATAATATGTCCTTTATTGATTGTATGAAATAGAGTTAATACTCTATTCATGGTGAGAATATCACCGGACATAGATCATTGAATTTGCTTTTCTATCTTTTGTGTAAAGTTTGCCCACAGGATCAAAATTTATAAGCTTCTCTTTAATGATGACAAATATCGTGTCGCCTCACTACTTTGTGTCTATTTCTTGTCTAAGAAAGCCAAAAGCCAGTAGCAATTGAGCTGCTGGCTTTTTTATTGAAGTTATTACCCTGAGTAACAAGTGTTAGAACAATTTACTAGACCAGCCAAGCTTATTCCGTAAGACGTGATAGTAGCTGTAGTCTTTTGGATGGATGAGCTTTAGTACATTTGGACTTTGATAGATGTGAATTTCGTCGCCAGGGGTAACTGGAAGTGAGACTTGTCCATCACAGCTAACTTCTTGTGTTCCACGGTTTTCTGGTGATACCACCAATTTAATTCGACGTTTTCCATCAACCACCAAAGGTCGACTCGACAATGTATGAGGGAACATTGGCACGAGTGAAATGGCATTCAAGCTAGGAGAAAGAATTGGGCCGCCGCCAGAAAGTGAATATGCCGTCGAGCCAGTCGGAGTGGAGACAATCAAACCGTCGGCCCGTAAAGAGAAGGCGAAGCTTTCATCTATGTACACTTCAAATTCAATCATATGGGCAATTTGCCCTGGGTGAAGTACGGCTTCGTTTAGCGCAGCGTTATGGCTCTTTATTTGTCCGTGGCGGTGTACTTCCGCCTCTAAAAGAAAACGTTCCTCTTCAATATACTCACCGTCGAGTACCGCTTGCAGAGACGCTTGGAAGTCGTCTGGGTTCAAGTCAGTTAAGAAGCCCAAATTTCCACGGTTCACGCCTATAACTGGCACATCAAATCGGGATAAAATTCTTGCCGCACCTAACATGTTGCCATCGCCACCAACCACAATGGCTAGATCGGCATTTTTTCCTAGTTCAACTAAGCTAGCAAACTGACTCTGTGGGATATCATCCAGTATTGCGGCAAGGCGATCGTCAATGAATACTTTATAGCCCTCAGAAGTCAACCATTGGTACAACTCTTTATGAGTTTGAATTGCTTGTTGATCTCTTGGTTTTCCGATAATCGCGATCACGTTACATGGATTTTTCATAGCATTTCCGCATTAAAGAGGCTTGAATCAGGAATCTTCATCCCCATAATAATGGCAAGTCACCTAAATATGCGAATTTTTATGTGGTTAAAGCCCGCAAAAACGCGCATGGCTTTAAGGGCATTATGTTGAATTCTGGAGATATCATGAGCAACGAAGAAAACAAAGTTACAGAAGAAGAGCTTGATCAAATCATCGAAGAGGCTGAAAAAGTAGAAGCTGAAGCACAAGAAGTTGAAGCTGAGCTTGAAGAGCTTGGTGATGAGACAGACGCTAAGATTGCTCAACTAGAAGCGGCACTATTGTCTAGCGAGGCAAAAGTAAAAGAGCAACAAGATGCGGTGTTGCGTTCTAAAGCTGAAGTAGAAAACATGCGTCGTCGCACTGAGCAAGAGATCGATAAAGCACGTAAGTTTGCGTTGAACAAGTTTGCAGAAGAGCTGCTTCCTGTTATTGATAACCTAGAGCGTGCAATTCAAGCGGCAGATACAGAGAATGAAACTGTGAAGCCGTTCCTAGAAGGCGTTGAACTAACACATAAAACGTTTGTAGACGTTGTCGCGAAATTTGGCTTGAAAGCAATCAACCCTGAAGGTGAAGCATTCAATCCAGAGTTCCATCAAGCGATGTCGATTCAGGAGAGCCCTGATCATGAATCAAACACTGTTATGTTTGTTATGCAAAAAGGTTACGAACTAAACGGTCGTGTGATTCGTCCGGCAATGGTAATGGTTGCTAAGTAACTTTAACTCCCTGTTTTTTTTAATATAAAAGCGCCCATCATTTTTGATGGGCGCTTTTTTGTTTTAAACATAAATGACTGCATCGAACTTCGTTGTATATCGATAAATGAAAATTTGATCCCCTTCATATTTTTTCCTATTGGTTAATTATTTTCCTATAGGAGATTTTCTCTCATCTCGCTGCGTGTTTATTAACGGAAAGGGCTATAAGTGATTGTAATCATTCGCTGTGTGAATGTTTGTTCTGCATAGGAATGTAAATATAGTCATTTTTTCTAAAACAATTTCGTTAACAAAAATGTAAATTATCACTTTATTTTGTAACTTCGGTGTGTATGATTTGCGACTAATGCTTTAAAAGTAAGCATATATAACTACAAAAATGTAAATAGTAAACACAACATATCGGAGATTTATAATGGATAAATCGCTTTCTAGTAAGATTTTTATAGGCTTGTTTGCCGGCCTTGTGCTGGGGACAGCAATTCAGTACTTATTTAGCGGTATTGCGATTTTTGATACATACCTACTTGGAGCAGCAGAAGGTGTTGGCGGCATGTTCGTCTCACTGATCAAATTGCTTGTTGTTCCTTTAGTTTACGTTTCAATCGTATGCGGCATTGTTGACTTGAAAGACATCAGTGCATTTGGTCGTCTTGGTGGAAAAACTTTTACCCTTTACATTCTTAACACCATCATTGCGATTACGGCGGCTTTGACTGTCGGCTTGATCTTCCAGCCAGGAGCGGGCGCTAATCTAGCAGGAACGGTATCTGAGGCTGTACAGCTGACAACGACAGAGACGCCGGACATTTTCTCTTTAGTTGTTAACATTGTTCCTAGCAATCCTGTACAAGCGTTTGCTAGCGGCGACATGCTGCAAATCATCTTTATGGCAATTTTGACGGGGCTTGCAATTCAAGCTTTGGATTCTCGTGGTGGCCCAGCTATTCGCACATTCAAAATGGCAAATGAAATCATGATGAAATTGGTTGGATTAGTGATGAGTCTTGCACCATATGGTGTGTTCGCACTAATGATTCAACTAGGTGCAACGCTAAACGCCAATACATTAATGTCCGTTGCCGGTTACGTGGCTTTGGTGGTTGCGATGTTGGTGTTTTGGATCTTCTTCTTCTACCCAATGGCAGTGAGTATTGCGACAGGAACTTCTCCAAAGACTTTCCTACGTGCAACTCGTGAGCAGATTCTTTTCTCTCTATCTACCGCGAGCTCAAACGCGACTATCCCGGTAACGATGCGCACACTGACAGAAAAGCTTCAGGTCTCTAAATCGGTTGCTGGCTTCGGTGTACCACTGGGCGCAACGATGAATATGTCTGGTGTGTCTATCTATATTGCTCTAGCAACGATGTTTGTTGCGAACGCTTTTGGCCAGCCAATTAACACCGCAGACATCTTCACACTTGGCTTAACTATTCTTCTGTTATCTATTGGTGCTGGCGGCGTTCCTGGGGGCGGCGTGGTAATGGTAGGCGTTTTGCTTCACCAACTAGGTTTACCACCTGAAGGTTTGGCAATCATTGCAGCGGTCGACCGTATTAATGATATGTTCTGTACATCATCTAACGTTGTCGGCGACACGGCAGTGAACACCATTGTTGCAAAAACAGAAGGTGAGATAGGTAAAGAAGAAGGTGTTGATGCTGAGCCTGCTCAAGCGAACGCCTAATACCTTGAATCATTTATTTTAACCCTAATATTGAAGCG
Organism: Vibrio sp. Vb1337; assembly: GCF_033338715.1. Lineage (NCBI taxonomy): Bacteria > Pseudomonadati > Pseudomonadota > Gammaproteobacteria > Vibrionales > Vibrionaceae > Vibrio > Vibrio sp. Vb1337. The sequence continues at coordinate 120,865 of NZ_JAWOTD010000014.1, forward strand.
AGCTCTTATGAGCTCGTTTTTTATTTAGGAAGAGTCGGACATAAATAAATTTATCTGGGAAATGACGTTTTGTTGCGCTACAGCAGTGTGACGAGTTCCCAACTAATCAGAAAGAAACACATAAATTTCGAAAAAAGACGCTTTTTTTTAATTCTGCCCTTGAAAAGCATTTTGCCGCCCTTATCTATGTGGCATAGAGAAGCAAACATTGATTATTTTTGTTTGTGAGCAAGGGTTGAAACCCGATTCTCCTCCCCCCACATTGGGGTTATAACCAAACGAAAATAGAATTTATTCGGAGATAGCCAGATGGGTAAAATCATTGGTATTGACTTAGGTACTACTAACTCATGTGTTGCTGTATTAGACGGCGACAAACCACGTGTAATTGAAAACGCAGAGGGCGAACGTACTACTGCATCGGTTATTGCTTACACTGACGGTGAGACGCTAGTAGGTCAACCAGCGAAACGTCAAGCAGTAACTAACCCAGAAAACACGCTATTTGCAATTAAGCGTCTAATCGGTCGTCGTTTTGAAGACGAAGAAGTTCAGCGTGACATCGAAATCATGCCTTACAAAATCGTTAAGGCTGACAACGGTGATGCTTGGGTAGAAGCGAAAGGCCAAAAAATGGCAGCTCCTCAGGTTTCTGCTGAAGTTCTTAAGAAAATGAAGAAAACTGCTGAAGACTTCCTTGGTGAGGAAGTAACTGGCGCAGTTATCACAGTACCTGCTTACTTTAACGATGCTCAGCGTCAAGCGACAAAAGATGCTGGCCGTATCGCAGGTCTAGAAGTTAAACGTATCATCAACGAACCAACGGCAGCTGCACTAGCTTACGGTCTAGATAAGAAAGGCGGCGATCGCACTATCGCGGTATACGACCTTGGTGGTGGTACATTCGATATTTCAATCATCGAAATTGATGAAGTTGAAGGCGAGAAAACATTCGAAGTTCTAGCAACTAACGGTGATACTCACCTAGGTGGTGAAGACTTTGATAACCGTCTAATCAACTACTTGGTTGATGAGTTCAACAAAGAGCAAGGCATCAACCTTAAGAACGACCCACTAGCAATGCAGCGTGTTAAAGAAGCAGCAGAGAAAGCGAAAATCGAGCTTTCTTCTACTTCTCAAACAGACGTAAACCTACCTTACGTTACTGCAGATGCAACTGGTCCTAAGCACATGAACATTAAAGTGACTCGTGCAAAACTAGAATCTCTAGTTGAAGACCTAGTACAACGCTCTCTTGAGCCATTAAAAGTAGCTCTAGCTGACGCTGACCTATCAGTAAACGACATCACTGACGTAATCCTAGTTGGTGGTCAGACTCGTATGCCAATGGTTCAAGCGAAAGTTGCTGAGTTCTTTGGTAAAGAAGCGCGCCGTGACGTAAACCCTGACGAAGCAGTAGCAATGGGTGCTGCAGTTCAAGGTGGTGTACTTGCTGGTGACGTTAAAGACGTACTACTACTAGACGTAACTCCACTGTCTCTAGGTATCGAGACAATGGGTGGCGTGATGACTAAGTTAGTTGAGAAGAACACAACTATCCCAACTAAAGCGAACCAAGTTTTCTCTACAGCGGAAGACAACCAGAGCGCGGTAACTATCCACGTTCTACAAGGTGAGCGTAAGCAAGCGATGTACAACAAGTCTCTAGGCCAATTTAACCTAGAAGGCATCCAGCCTGCACCACGTGGTATGCCACAAATCGAGGTTACGTTTGACCTTGATGCGGACGGTATCCTACACGTATCTGCGAAAGACAAGCAGACTGGTAAAGAGCAGAAGATCACTATCCAAGCTTCTGGCGGTCTAAGCGATGAAGACATCGAGAAAATGGTTCAAGAAGCAGAAGCTAACAAAGAAGCGGACAAGAAGTTCGAAGAGCTAGCAACTGCACGTAACCAAGCTGACCAAATGATTCACGGTACTCGTAAGCAAGTAGAAGAAGCTGGTGAAGCGCTACCTGCAGAAGAGAAAGAGAAGATTGAAGCAGCAATTTCTGAGCTAGAAACAGCACGTAAAGGCGAAGACAAAGAAGCTATCGATGCTAAAGTTCAAGCACTAATGACTGCTTCTCAAAAGCTGATGGAAATCGCTCAACAACAAGCTCAAGCGCAGCAAGCACAAGGTGCTGACGCAGGTGCACAGTCTAAAGAAGACGACGTTGTAGATGCTGAGTTCGAAGAAGTTAAAGACGACAAGAAATAATATTTCTTAACCAGATGGTTGCATAGCCATCTGGGGTCGATAAGACTTCGTGTGCGGGCGTTTGGGGCAACTCTTACGCCCGTCTGTTTGTAAACGCTGTCTTTCTAGTTAAGTATGTTGCAGACAAGTGCACTTACCTAGAACGATACAAACACCAAGCGGTGAATCGATGCCGTTTGTAGTAATTAACTGGTGACGAAGAACATGTCAAAACGTGATTTTTACGAAGTGTTAGGCGTAAGCCGTGATGCCTCAGAGCGCGATATCAAAAAGGCGTATAAGCGTCTAGCGATGAAATTCCACCCAGACCGAAACCAGGGTGATGATTCTGCGGCGGACAAGTTTAAAGAAGTAAAAGAAGCGTACGAAGTTCTGACCGACCCTCAAAAGAAAGCGGCGTACGACCAATACGGTCATGCTGCTTTTGAACAAGGCGGCGGTGGTTTCGGTGGCGGCGGCTTTGGCGGCGGCGGTGCTGATTTCGGCGACATCTTTGGCGATGTATTCGGTGACATCTTTGGTGGTGGTCGTCGTGGCGGTGGTGGCCACCGTGCCCAGCGAGGTGCTGACCTACGTTACAACATGGAATTGACGCTAGAAGAAGCGGTTCGTGGTGTAACGAAGGAGATCGAAGTACCGACACTAGTACACTGTGATACCTGTGATGGTAGTGGCGCGAAGAAAGGTTCATCTGCTGAAACATGTGGTACCTGTCATGGTCATGGTCAAGTACAGATGCGACAAGGCTTCTTCGCAGTGCAACAAACCTGTCCTACCTGTCACGGTAAAGGTAAAATCATTAAAGACCCTTGTAATGAGTGTCATGGTCAAGGTCGTAAGCAGAAAACAAAAACACTTAACGTTAAGATCCCAGCAGGTGTTGATACTGGCGACCGTATTCGTCTATCTGGCGAAGGTGAAGCGGGAGAAATGGGGGCGCCTGCTGGCGACTTGTATGTACAAGTGCACGTGAAAGAGCACCATATCTTCGAGCGTGATGGCAACAACCTATACTGTGAAGTGCCAGTAAGCTTTGCGATGGCGGCTCTAGGTGGTGAAGTTGAAGTGCCAACTCTAGATGGTCGCGTAAGCCTAAAAGTACCTTCAGAAACGCAAACAGGTCGTATGTTCCGCATGCGTGGTAAAGGTGTGAAAGGCGTTCGCGGTGGCGGTGTTGGTGATCTTATTGTGAAGTTGGTTGTTGAAACACCAGTAAACCTAAGCTCACGCCAAAAAGAACTGCTCAAAGAGTTTGAAGAGTCTTGTGGTGGTGAAGCGGCGACAAAGCACAAGCCTAAATCAGAAGGCTTTTTCAACGGTGTGAAAAAGTTCTTTGATGATTTAACCAGCTAAGACGTTAGTGAAAAGCACAAATACAAAGGCCTGCTAAAATGCAGGCCTTTTTGCATCTCGGTGTTCTTGCTAGTTCCAGCAATCACTTGGTTCTTCGACATTTGTTGACGTTAAAGTAATCGTTTTAGAACCAGTCAAGCACTCGTCGTCGTCTTGTCCAAGAGGTGATTTTGCTGTTGCTGTAATGGTATAGGCCGTACTTGCAGAGCTAGCAATATCGAAAGAAAATCTATTTTTGTCTGAGTCACATAGAGTGCATGTTCCTCCAGAGAGAATATGACTCCAGTCGTACCCACCATCATAAGATGTCTCTAGCTCTAGCTGAATTCGACTAAGATCGCTCAAGGCAACCGTCCTATGAGACTTGATTACATGATTAGTGTAAGAAGGGTAGGCGATCGCAGCAATGATCCCGACAATCACGACAGCTATCAGTAATTCGATCAATGTCATCCCTCTCAATCCTTTTTTGTAGCCGTTACAACGAGAAATTCGAATCATCACGAGTAGTTTCCTTTTCACTTTTCCGCCTATTTTTGGCAGGTGATAGCATCTGTGCAAGATGAATTACGGCCCTTTTGCCGTTTACATAGGAATTTGGGAAATGCCTCGCGGGTTTACGTTGTTGGAGCTTCTTATTACTGTTGCTGTCTTGTCAGTGCTACTACTTTTTGTCGCCCCAAGTTTTTCAAAAGTTAGCCAACACATGAAAATAGTGAATTTAGCCAACGAATTACAGGGTTTTTTGATCCAAGCGAAATCGGAATCGGTGATGAGAAATCAAGATTTTTGGGTTCATATTCAAGGCTTGCCTTCATCCACCGGAAGCTGGAAGCTCACACTCTCGAGTGTATCGAATGTCACTGACATTACTTCAATGAATACTGTTGCTGAGCTGCAAGGTCATCTATATCGGGGTCTGGTGGTGTCGAGTAATATAACTAGCGTCAAGTTTGATCGTGTTATGGGGAATCCCAAAAATGCGGGAAGTATTCACCTGAAGAAATCTCAAGCGGATACCAGTCCGATAAAAGTAACTGTTCATAACGGAGCAGGGCGAGTAAAAGTGTGCGCTATGAATAAGGCAAAATATGGCTTTGAACAATGCTAAACAGCAGGGTAGTACACTTGTTGAGTTTATGATTGCTGCGTTGTTAGGACTTGTCGCTTTGGGCATTGTTGGCGCAGTGTTTCTTTCTAACCAAAAAACAGCTGTGCAGCGAAGCAAGGAAATAATGCTACTTCAGCAGATGAGTAGTGTAATTCAACAAGTGAAAGAGGATATTCAACGAGCAGGGTTTGATGGTATTACGACAAAATCAATGATGCTTTCCGGTTCTCCTAGCGTTCTATATCAACAATCCGAAAAAATCGGTTATGTTTATCGAAACACAGCAAGCTCTGTGAGTAATACGATATATCGGTTAAAGGATAATATGTTGGAATATTGCCAGGATGATTCACCATCACCTTTAAGTGTCGTGTCTGCTGCTAGTGGATGTTTTGATCTTTTTGATCCTAAGCAAATTAAAGTAACTCAATTTGGTGTTAGTCGAACATTACTATCAGGTTCGTCAATAGAGAGTGCGTTTATTTCTATTTCAATGGCCGCTGAATTAAAAAATGATCCGGCAATTTCTCACGCCATTTTATTACAAGTTCAGCAAAGGAATTGGCAATGATACGTAAGCATCAACAAGGAGTGGCCACGTTACTTATTACTTCCATACTGCTCTCTGTCGCTTTGGTTGTGACGTTAGGGTCATATAAGAATCTATTTTATCAAATTAAGCGTGCGCAGAATGAAGTTAGTTCTCGGCAACAGCACTGGGAAGCGGAAGGGGGGCTTGAGTGTCTATTTGCTTATGTCACAGATGATGTATCCATAGTGAACGAGCTCATCCCAATTAATCACAATAATTTAAATACCTTATGTAAGAGGGAATTAAACCTTAGCCAGCTGAACGTTACTGATATAGGGGCAGGAGTCTATCGTATTAATTCTATATCTCACAATGGTTGGGCCCAGCTCAATAAAACTTTCAGTACACTAAGTAATCGTGGAAAAGGAGCGATACAAACCACATCCAAGTTAACTACTTATGGTGATTTAAAGGTTCATCCAGATGCGAAAGGTGATCTTAATTCTGACAATCTGTATGAATGCATATCACTGACTTATCGGTATAGTTATACCATGGAAGGCGGAAGCACAGGATCAAAATATAACACTGCATCAATAAGAGCGAATAGCTTATATGATGGTTCTCCTTCTGGAGGGTGTACCGCTGCAACGACAACCAATGTTACAGTAAAAGCTGGGAATGCAATTACGAAAACTAATAAACCTGAAACTTCTGATCCGCAGCTAAAAGGCGATTTTGTTTATGACTCTGAAGTCGATCCATTCCAAACCTTTTTTGATTACAAAAAAACACCGGAAAATATTGATAAAGTCAAAGCTTCATTTCCGAAAGCTGGGAAAATCAATTTGTCAAATGCGACACAGTGTAAATCAGCTATCGAAAATGCTTTTAAGGAAGTAGATAAGGTTTGGATTACTGGTGACTGCGCCATTCACGGGAATTTAGCACTTCAAGGCAACCATGAGAAATATACGTTAGTTATTCAAGATGGTATTTTTATCAATACTGGTTCAACAACATTTCAGGGTTCGCTTTTTCATTTAGTCGATAAAACTAAACCACAGTTTGCTCCTAATGAGTTAAAAAGCTATTGGGAAAGTTTGTTCTCGAATGCTGATGGCTCACCGACTAATTTTACCATTGGTAAACAATATACTGATCTTACACAAACTGTTTATGTTGATGCAGGGGCATTTCACGCAACGGGTGGTTATGGTTTTGATACTGATGGGTTAAAAACCTCAATTGCGGGCTCAATGGAGTTACTATTTGATTCCAGCAAAAGACCTACAACAAGGAGAAATGATGTTCGTTGGCAAGAGGGAAGTTGGAATGCCAAGTAAACAACATGGTTTTAGTTTAATTGAAATAATGATTTCTTTTATTTTAATTGGTGTCGGTGCTCTTGGATTGGTTAAGTTGCAAGCTTACATTGAGCTGCGGGCAGATTACGCGATGCATAGCATTGAAGCGCTAAATCTTGCTGAGCAGAAATTAGAGTGGTTTCGTACGCGTGGGGCTATTTCTGCAGTCCCCTCGATGCCCGCCGCTAATTTTGATACAAATATTGTCTCTGGGGAAGATACTACGCACCCCTTGTATACTTTATCTTGGTCTGTGCCAACGGCAACTCTGTCGGGCGCACTTAAAACGATACATATGGAAGCTCTATGGCAAGATCGCCACGGTAAAATACAATCGGTAGAGCTGAAAACCATGATCTCTAAACATAGCGAATTTGATTAAATAGTCTAGGTTCCTGTTTTATGCCGATTCAATCAAAACCGATTGGAGTTCTGGATAAGGTGTTCACTGTCCGCGTTGCCCTTTTTATATTGAAGAGAATTATTTCTTGCTTCTCATCACGTATAGTTTCTTTTCTTAAAACTATCTATTCATCGCTCTATGCAACCTCTGTTTTTGCCAGCTCGTTTACTAAATGTATATGTTGATTTTTCCATAATGTTTCAGGCTTGTATCTTTGGTTTTGTTTTTTTGCAAAATATGTCTCCAATTATGAAAAAAAATCTAGAACCTTGTGCTTTCTCCATTAGTGTTTACTAGAATACTCGTTGGATAGTAGGTCGTTATAATTATTCAAATAGGCCTTGGCACCAACATCATTCACTATGGAGTTACCATGAGTAACCAAGCTGTAAATAAGGCACCATCATCGAAGCCGAGCGGGATGGAGCGCTTTTTAAACTTTATCGAGAGGACAGGTAACAAAATTCCTGATCCTGCGATTTTGTTCTTCTGGGCATTGATCATTACTTGGGCGGCGTCAGCACTTTTGTCGAATGTATCATTCGATCTTCCAAACCCTCGAACGGGCGAAGCTCTTACTATCACCAACTTACTTACGGGCGAAGCGCTAGCAAGTTTCCTTGCTAACATGGTGACGACGTTTACTGGCTTTGCGCCACTGGGTATCGTACTTGTCGCAATGTTAGGTGTGGGTGTTGCAGATTCTTCGGGCTTTATTACGACGGGTCTTAAGAAGATGCTGAACTTCACGCCAGCTAAGCTTCTTACTCCAATGCTTATTTTGGTTGCCATTGTATCGCATACTGCGGCAGATGCAGGCTATGTTCTGGTTATTCCTCTTGGCGGTATTATCTTCCATGCGGCAGGTCGTCACCCTCTAGCAGGCATTGCGGCAGCATTTGCAGGTGTATCTGGTGGCTTCTCTGCAAACTTTATCCCTTCAGGTATCGATCCACTACTAGCAGGCTTTACGCAAACTGCGGCGCAGGTTCTTGATCCTGAATATGTGGTTAACCCATTAGCGAACATCTTCTTCACTGGCCTATCCTCTATCATTATTGTGGGGATTGGTTGGTACGTGACAGAGAAAATAATCGAGCCTCGTTTATCAAAAATGCCAATTGATGATGATGCGGAAACCGCGCCAAACCTAGGTTCATTTACTGAACTGGAATCAAAAGCATTCCGTTATGCAGGTTGGGCAATGATGGCGGGTATTGCTTTACTTGTTGCAGCGTTAATTCCAGAAACATCAGCACTTCGCTCGCCTGAAGGTGAAATTACTGCCTTCTCAGCACCGATCATGAAGTCTATCGTGCCGTTGATCTTTATTCTGTTTATCATTCCTGGTTACGTTTACGGTAAAGTGTCTGGAACGTTCAAGACCAGCAACGACATTATCAAAGCGATGGCTGATACTATGTCAACCATGGGCGCATACATTGTTATGTCGTTCTTCTGTGCTCAGTTCCTATCTGCATTTGCTCAGTCAAACATCGGTAC